>DATCEJ010000509.1:0-4143 GCA_036510135.1 Roseiarcus sp.
TCGAGGCCGACGACGTTGGTGAGCTTAGTCCACGGCCATTTGAGGCAGGGGCCGAACTGGGCGAGGAAATGGCGCATGCCGGCTTCGCCGCCGCGATGCGGTAGGTCTGAAAGAAACCCATCTGCGCCCAACGCAGGCCAAAGGAATAGCGGATGACGTCGTCGAGCGTCTCGACGTCGCAGATATCGTCATTGATCAGCCAGAGCGCCTCGCGCCATAGAGCTTCGAGCAACCGATCGCCGACGAAGGCCTCGATCTCGCGGGCGATGACCACGCCCTTCATGCCGATGGCGTCGAGAACGGCGCGGGCTCGATCGATGGTCGCCCGAACCGGTTCGGACGCGCAGCCGATCGTGTCGCTCGGACGGATCCGGAAGCACGAGCCGCGCGTCGCCGAGGCGATCCGGATCATGGAGACGCATATCGACCGGCCGCTGACGATCGCCGCCATCGCGCGCCGGGTCGGCGTCTCGACGCGCGCCCTGGAGACGCTGTTCCTGAAGGTCGTCGACGCTTCGCCAGGGGCCTACTTTGTCGCGCTGCGCCTCAACGCGGCGAGACGCCTCGTGCTCGACACCAATCTTTCGATCGCCGAGGTCGCCGAGCGGAGCGGCTTTTCCGCTATCGCTTCCCTGTCACGGGCATTCCGGCGGCAATTCGGCGCGCCGCCGTCCGCCGCGCGCCGTTCGAGGCTCTGAGGCAACCGCCGACGGGGCCCCGCCCCGTCGGTCCGATTTGGATTTTCTTGGGACCTCGCCGTTTCGCTGTGAAAACCCCGGATATTGAGGGTTGGATTTCCTTGGATTTCCTTGGATTCTCTCGTCCGAATCGAGACTTATCAAAGGGTTACGAGGAAAAAGCGCGGAAAATTTTTTCGCGGCGCTTTTTGTCTCAGCGACGGTCCGAAGCGCCAGATCGGGCGCCTCCGGTTGAGGCCATGCGGAAGGACAGGATTGCTCATCGGGCGAGTTTAGTACAACTTCTGATTTTCTGCAAACAATTGTCGCCCGGCCCTTCCGCTTTCGGCGGCGTCCATGCAAAGCAACGCGCTCTAAATCCCGAGTCCGCACTTCACGGCCGCAAGCCCCGGCTTGCCGTCGATCGTCGTCACGCCATCAAGCCACTTATCCAGCGCGGCGGGGTTGGCTTTTATCCAGGCGCGAACGACGGCGTCGGGCTGCATGCCCTAATCCAGGATGTCGCTCATCAGGCGATTTGCCGAGTCGAACGTTAGGTTCGACAGCAAACGTTCGACATTAGGACATTCCTTCGCGTATCCGGCTCGCGTCAGGGTCACGACCGCGGCGCCGCCGTCATTCGGCCCAAAAACGTCGTTGCCCTTCTGAAGATACACCATCGGCAGGTCGACGTTCATCGGATGCGGCTGCCAGCCGAAGAAAACGACGGGTTTGCCTTCCTTGATCCGGTGCGCGGTTTCGGCAAGCATCGCCTGTTCGCTGGATTCGACCAGTTTGAAGCCGCTGAGGCCGAACGTGTTGTCCGAGATCATCTCGGAGATGGTGCCGTTGGCGCCGCTGCCGGGCTCGATGCCATAGAGCTTGCCGTCGAGCTGGTCCTTGAATTTGGCGATATCGGCGTAGGTCTTCAGCCCGGAATCACAGGCCGCCTTGGAGGTTGCGAACCCGACGGCCAATTGAAAGGGCCGATCGGTCGTTCGCCCAAAACTATGATACGTCCCCGTTTTTTTATGAAGCAGGCTCTTGCAATCGTCGGGGTCAGAAACGATATCGCTGCGGTTCGGCATGACCTGCCGCATATGCCCTCCTTGGGCGTTTCCTCCCTAGACTCAAGGCCGCTGTGGCAACACGGCGGCCTCCTTTTTTGCCGGGTACTTTCGCGGCAAGGTCCGATTGAACACGCCAAGCGACTATCCCGGCCAGGTCCCCGGCGCCGTCTGAGCTTTCACGCCAGACAAATAACGCCGCGGCCGACGCAACTCCTCCCTTACGAGTTTTGTGATCCCGCGAGCCGTTCCAGACGGCGAGCGGGACCTCGGCGCATCAGGCGAACAATGTTTGGTTTCGCCTCGGATGTCTGAACCGGCCGACTGGCTGGGGCTGCGCGCTTCGTCAGGCCAGCGCATACCCAGCTCCTGAACTGTGAGGGAAGCTCTCGGCGCGACCTCATGATCAAGGGTCGAGGCGATGGTCCACGGCCTAGCGCGGCGCCTGTCCGAGGACGGTCGCCATCCGCGAGGTCCTGAACGCCTCACTCCAAAGACAAACTTCTCGGGCTCGCGCTAAGGCAGAACCCGCCTCCGCCTGAGGCTGTCGAGCGCGCCGAAGAGCGAGCGCCGTGAGTCCATCCTGTCCGTGAAGCCGTAATTGAAGATCTTGTTCACATCCGAGATCACGTCGCTGTCGGTGCGAAAAATGAAGTCGCCGAAACCCCAGCCGACGAGCCGCGCGAGATCGGGCTCCACCAGGCCGTGTTTCTCTGCGATCTCGCGCCACAGCGGTCCCTTGTCGGTCATATGACGGGCGAGAATCAGCGGAACCGGCGACGCGACGTCGAGACCGAGATGTCCGGCGACGTCCTCCCACATGCGCTCCCAGCGGAAGACGTCGCCGTTGGTTACATTGAACGCCTCACCTCCGGCTTTCGGGGTCTCCGCCGCCCAGACGCTGGCGCGCGCGAGCAGCCCTGCATCCGTGAACTGCGCAAGCTTGTCATAGGCCGCGTCGACGCCTGGAAACCGAAGAGGCAGTCCGAGCTCGCGCGAGATCGCCGCGTACACGCCGATCACCATCGCGATGTTCATGGGATTGCCGTGGATGTCGCCGACGACCACGTCCGGGCGCAGCGCGACATAGTCCCAGGAGCTGCGTTTTGCTCGTTCGCGCAGTTGCTGCTCCTGGGCGATATAAATATTGGGAGGCATATGGGAGGGATCGGATTCGCGCGCCGGCGTCCTCACCCGCGCGCCGAGATGGATCCCGTAGATTTTGAACCCCTGGTAAATTACCACGCGCTCCAAAGGAGCGCCGACCGCCTCGAGGCCATCAAGCACGGAAGCGAGCATCGTTGCGTTGCGGGCCGCTTCGACCGATAGGTCTGAATCCGGGCTGAGCGCCGCATAAAAGACATGCGTCGTTGCGCGCGCATCGGAAAGCGCCGACGCGGCGACCCTCGCGTCGTTGAGATCGACCGCAATCGACTTCAAGCCGTCGATCGGGCGACGCGCGAGGCCGATGGCTGACCAATTCTGGCGCAGCAGCTCGCGGCCGACCGCGTTTCCGATGATGCCGCTCGCGCCGACAACCAAGCCTACCTTCTGCGACCCTCGCGTCATTGTGTTCCCTTGGAGCTCCCCTTGCGCCGGAGCGTTTGCGCGGCGCAGCCGAAACCACGACCGTCCAGCCGCAAGCCCGGCATTGCTGATCTTCTGATGGCTTCGCGGCTTCGCGCGCGGAGCCGCGAACCGTATCGCACCCGTCGCGCCGATGTCCATGCCTCCGCGTATCGTTCTGATCGCCAGTTGTGAACGTGGGGCGCGTGCGGGCGAGGCGAACCCGACCTGATTGACATCCGCTTGCGCCATGCCATTCTTCGACGAGACGGCAAGCCTCTCTGGGCAGGCAGGCTTACGGTCTTTCGAAGACCCAAGGGAGGAACGAGATGTCTTGGATTTTGCCGCGGGCGCGTGTGCGCGCTCCGTTGACGGGTGCGGTCGTGACAGCGGCTGCTCTGCTGGCGATCGTGTCGCAATCGAGCGCGGCGGACCAGAAAACGATCGCCATCATCGTCCCCTCGCTGAAGATCGCGGTGCTTCAGATCGAATCCAAGGCCGCCGTCGATATGGCGGAGAAGCTCGGCTACAAGGCGATCCTTCTCACCCACGAGTTCAATACGGCGAACGAATTGAAGGACGCGGATCAAATCATCACCGAGAAGGTCGCAGGCGCCGTATGGAATGTCGCCGATCCGGACGCCTCGGCGGTTTCCGTGAAGAAAGTCCGCGACGCTGGCATTCCGGTCATCAACATCGACCGCGTGCTGACCAAGGCGACCATCGCCGATTCGGGGCTTCAATCGGACAATTTCCAGTGCGGCGCGCTGGCTGCTCAGGCCTTCGTCGATCTCGTCGGCAATAAGGGAACCTATGCCGAAATCTCAGGTCCA
>DATCEJ010000510.1:0-12236 GCA_036510135.1 Roseiarcus sp.
GGTCGTGCACCATCGTGTGGCGCGTGACGCGGTAGTCGAACTCGGCCTTCTGCGCGGCGGTCGGCAGTTCGCCGTACAGGAGCAGGTAGCAGGTCTCGAGGAAATCGCCGTGCTCGGCAAGCTGGTCGATCGGATAGCCCCGGTAGAGAAGCACGCCCTCATCGCCGTCAATAAAGGTGATCTCGGATTCCGTGCTCGCGGTCGAGGTGAAGCCCGGGTCGTAAGTGAACATGCCCGTCTGGGCGTAAAGCTTGCTGATATCGATGACCGACGGGCCAACTGTCCCTTTAAGGATCGGCAGTTCGACGGATTTTCCACCCAGGTTAAGAGTGGCGGAAGCCGTGGCCGGCGGCTCGGCGGTTTTGTCGCTCTTGGCAAGGGCGGCGGAAGTCGGCGTCATCGAGCGTCTCCCATATTTACAAGCGCTCTCGCACTGCAATATAGTTATTGCAGCGCATCACTCAAGGCAAGTCAAAACCGGGCGAGCAGCAGAACCGCAGATCGCTATTGCGGATTCTCGTAGCTGAACGTCTGGCTGTTCTCATCGTAGGCAAAAAGCTCGCCATAACGGCCGAGATTGATGATCGCCCGCAACGTCCGCTCGGCATAGTCCTCGGACATGTAGTCCTCAAGCTCCTCGCGGAATCGGGTTGCGGGCGCACGGTGGGTCGGGCGCTCGTCGAGAACACGCTTGATATGGGAGGCGAGGGGAACGTGCGCCAGCACCTGGTCGCCGAGGACTTTCTTGCGCTGGTCGACGTCCATGTCGACGAAGCGCTGACCGAGCGGCGTCAACTTGATGTCGGCGTCCTCGAATTCCGCCAAGCGCAGCAATTGCAAGGTCTCGCCGAGCGGGAACAGTTCGTCGATTTCGAGCTGCAGCGAATCGGCAAGATGGGGCAGGTCCGCCTTTCCGTCATATGGCGGAGCGGCGATCTCTTCGAGCATGCCGGCGAGCGAATTGGTCGAAACGCGCGGTAGCGCAAGGCCAAGGCCGACCGCCGTCGCGGCCTCGCGCGTCGCCGGTTTCGTCGGATCCGGTCGTTGCGTCATCAAGGCGTAGATCTTGTCGACCAGGGCGCGGAAATCATTGTCCAGCCGATCGCGCGGGTGGGGAAGGGTGACCGGAATCTCGGAGGCGATGCGGCCGGGATTAGAGGACAGAACGAGAATGCGATCGGCCATCAGCACCGCTTCTTCGATATTATGGGTGACCATCAGGATGGCTTTGATCGGTATGCGCCCCTCCTGCCACAGGTCGAGGAGGTCGGTGCGCAAGGTTTCAGCGGTGAGCACGTCGAGGGCTGAAAACGGCTCGTCCATCAAGAGGATCTTCGGCTGCATCACGAGCGCCCGCGCGAAGCCGACGCGCTGGCGCATTCCGCCCGATAGCTCTTTTGGATAGGCGGATTCATATCCGTCGAGGCCGATGGTGTCGATCGCCTTCAAGGCGCGCTTGCGGGTCTCATCGAGCGGCACGCCATTGGAGCGGGGCCCGATCTCCACATTGTCGAGGACGTCGAGCCAGGGAAAGAGCGCGAAGCTCTGAAACACCATCGCGACTTCCTTCGCCGGTCCAACCACCAGCTCGCCGGCGATCTTCACCGTGCCCTGCGTCGGCCGGGTAAGGCCGGCGATGAGCCTCAGAAGAGTCGACTTGCCGGACCCGGAGCGGCCGAGCAGCGCAACGATCTCGCCGGTCTTCATGCGCATGGATACATCGCTCAGCACAGGCGCCCGCGCTTCGCCCGAACCGGTCGAGAAGACCTGGCTGACGTTGTCGACGTCGAGAATGGTGGCGATGGTGGCGTCCAACATGGCCGAACTCCCAAATCAACGATGCGCTCAGAGGCGGAGGCGCCGTTCCGCGTAGGCGTAGAGCCGTCGCCAGAACAGCCGGTTAAACAGCGTCACGAACAACGACATCATCGCGACGCCCAGCACAATTCGCGGAAAGTCGCCCTTGTCCGTGGCCTCGGCGATATAAGATCCCACGCCCTGCGCGATGACCGTGTGATCCTTCCACCTGACATATTCGGCGACGATCGAGGCGTTCCAGGAGCCCCCTGAAGCGGTGATCGCGCCGGTCAAATAAAAGGGAGCGATGGATGGAATGATCACCTGAGTCCACCAACGTGAGCCCCGAATGCCAAAGTTCGCGACCGCTTCACGCAAGTCATTGGGGAACGCCGCCGCGCCCCCGATCGTGTTGAAGACGATGTACCATTGCGTGCCGAAGACGATGAGGAAACTCAGCCAGATGTTCGGGTTGAGATTGTAGGCGAGCACGAGGCTGACCGCCGCGCCGAACAGAAGGTTCACCGGGAAGGCGGCAAGGAACTGGGCGACCGGCTGACTGGCTTCAGCCCAGCGAGGCCTCAACCCGATCCAGACGCTGATCGGAACCCAGACAAGAGTTGCGAGCGCCATCAGCAGCACGACGCGAATGAACGTGTAGAATGTCAGAACGAAGACATGGGCGACTTCGCCCCAACTGATTTCGGTCGCGATGTAGGAAATGGTGAGCCACGCCGCCCAGGCGGCCACCGCGACGATGACGAGGATCCAGATCCCGTCGAGGAGCCGCGACGGCTCTTTTGACGTTTTCTGCGCCGGCGCAAGGGTCGGGAACCGCACCGGCCACAGGCTTATGCTCCTCAGCGCCGCAAGCACGGGAGCGAAGCCCAGCCTGAGCCAGTGCGTGCGCTTGATCAGGTTCAAGACCCACGACGACTCGACGTCCTGGCTGACCGACAACTCGACGCGGAATTTGGCCGCCCAGGCGACGATCGGGCGGAACAGCAGCTGATCGTAAAGGAGGATGACGATGCCCATGGTCAGCACCGCTGCCCCGACCGCCGACCAGTCGCCGGCGTCGTTGGCCTTGGCGATGAACGATCCCACTCCCGGCAGCGTGATCGTCGTATTGCCGACGGTGATCGCTTCGGAGGCGACAACGAAGAACCAGCCGCCCGACATCGACATCATCGTGTTCCAGATGAGGCCGGGCATCGCGAACGGCGCCTCGAGCTGCCAGAACTTCTGCCAGCCGGTCAGGCGGAAGCCGCGCGCCACTTCGTCGAGGTCGCGTGGAACGGTGCGCAGCGACTGGTAGAAGGAAAAGGCCATGTTCCAGGCCTGGCTGGTGAAGATCGCGAAGATGGCCGCGAGCTCCGCCCCCAGGGTGTTGCCGGGGAAGAGGTTGAGAAAGAAGGCCACGGTGAAGGAGAGGAAGCCCAGGATCGGCACCGACTGCAGAATATCGAGCACCGGGATCAGGATCATCTCGGCGCGCCGGCTCTTGGCCGCGAGGGTGGCGTAGGTGAAGGTGAAAACGAGCGAAGCGGCGAGCGCGGCGAACATCCGCAACGTCGTTCTCAGCGCGTAATAAGGGAGTTGCCAATAATCAAGCGAAACCGGGCTTTCGTTCAGCGCAGGCAAGGGCGCCGAAATGCCATGGTAGCTTTTCGCGATCGCGGTCAGAAACGCCAGGATTGCGGCGAACGCGATCAGGTCCCATTGGTTCGGCAGAACCCGCCGCCCGGCGGACGCAAGGGAGTTGAACATGCGGAAATCCGTCGGGCGGGTTCGAGAACCTAAGGGTTGAAGCGGCCGAACGGACGCGAGAAAAAGGTCAAACACCGTTGCCGCTTTGAAGGCAACGGGAATTTGCGCCGGCTGCTCCGGTTGCTCCCCGCCCAGGGTTGATGGGCGGGTGCGACAGTATGACGACAGTCCTGCGGCGCGCTGACGCCTGCGCCTCGAGTGCGCCGCGCTTGCGTTTTCCGCATCCCTCGCTTATATGCCGCGCCATTCCACAGGCGGATTTTATGCGGCTCCTGATCCAAGGTTCCGCTCCGGTGGCGAGGCTCGCTTCGCTTCACATGATCCGCCGAGGCTCAACCGGACAAGGATAAGCGTCCCATGGCTTTGCCAGATTTCACCATGCGTCAGCTGCTCGAGGCGGGCGCGCATTTCGGCCACCAGTCGCATCGCTGGAACCCGAAGATGGCGCCTTATATCTACGGCTCGCGCAACTCGATCCACATCATCGACCTCGCCCAGACGGTGCCGCTGCTTCATCAGGCGCTGAAGACGGTCTCCGACACCGTCGCCAAGGGCGGGCGGGTGCTGTTCGTCGGCACCAAGCGTCAGGCGTCGGACGAGATCGCGGCCGCCGCCAGGCGCTCGGCGCAATATTTTGTCAACGCCCGCTGGCTCGGCGGCATGCTGACCAACTGGAAGACGATATCGGCGTCGATCTCGCGCCTGCGCAAGGTCGACGAGCTCCTGGGCGAGGGCGCGAAAGGCCTGACCAAGAAGGAGCGCCTCATGCTGTCGCGTGAGCGCGAGAAGCTCGAGACCGCGCTTGGCGGCATTAAGGACATGGGCGGCGTTCCCAATCTCGTGTTCGTCATCGACACTAACAAGGAAGCGCTGGCGATCAAGGAGGCCAACCGCCTCAAGATTCCCGTGATTGCGATCCTCGACACGAACAGTGACCCGGACGGCATCACCTTTCCGATCCCGGCCAACGACGACGCAGGCCGCGCCATCCAGCTCTATTGCGATCTCATCGCTCGTGCGGCCATCGACGGCATTTCGCGGGGCCAGGGCGCGCAGGGGGTCGATCTCGGTGAAGCTGAGGCGCCAACCGCGGAACTGCTGCCCGAGACTGTCGAGCCGGAAGCCTCGACCACCGAGCCGGACGCCGCAACCGAGCACTTCGAGCTCCTGTCCGCCCCGCGCGGCGCCCCCGACGATCTGGCCAAGCTGACAGGCGTCGGCCCGCAGATCGTCAAGAAGCTCAACGAGCATGGGGTGTTCCACTATTGGCAGCTCGCTGCGATGACGCCCGAGGAAGCCGAGAAGCTCGACGCCGATCTCAGGTTCAATGGCCGCATCGCGCGCGACAAGTGGAACGAGCAAGCGCGCGAGTTGATAGCTGCCGCATAGGTTAACGCGGCGCGGCGGCTTATAGAGCGAAAAAAGAGGGACATTCATGGCGACCGTTACCGCCGGACTGGTCAAGGACCTGCGCGAAAAGACCGGCGCGGGCATGATGGATTGCAAAAATGCGCTGAGCGAGACCGACGGCGACATCGAGGCGGCGATCGATTGGCTGCGCAAGAAGGGCCTCGCCAAGGCCGCCAAGAAGAGCGGCCGGGTTGCAGACGAAGGCCTTGTCGGCGTCGCCGTCGAGGACAATATCGGCGTCGTTGTCGAGGTTAATTCCGAGACCGATTTCGTCGCCCGTAACGACGACTTCCAGGCGGTGGTGCGCGGCGTGCTCGCGGTCGCGCTCGACCATTCGCCCGACGTTGACGCAACTAAAGTGCTCGGCGCGCATTACCCGGGCGGCGGCACGGTGACCGAGGCGATCGCCAACGCCATCGCCACCATTGGCGAAAACATGACGCTGCGTCGCGCGCAGGGCCTCCGCGTCGCCGAAGGCGCGATCGGCCAGTACGTGCACGGGTCCGTCGCCGATGGCTTAGGCCGAATTGGGGTCATCGTCGCGCTCGAGTCCACAGGCGATCGGGCAACGCTCAGCGCGCTCGGACGGCAGGTCGCCATGCATGTCGCAGCCGCAAGTCCTGTCGCGCTCGACGCCACCGGGGTCGACCCGGCGACGGTTACGCGCGAGCGCGCGGTGCTCGTGGAGAAGAACGCCGGCAAGCCAGCGAACGTGATCGAGAAGATCGTCGAATCGGGCCTCAAGACCTTCTACAAGGAGGTCACTCTTCTCGATCAGCCCTATGTCCACGATCCGGCCAAGACGGTCGCCCAGGCGATCAAGGAGGCCGAAAAGACGGTCGGCGCGCCGATCGCCATCACCGGTTTCGTCCGCTACGCGCTGGGCGAAGGCGTCGACAAGACGGCGGAAGAGGCCTGAGGGCCTGGCGATATTATAAAGCGGCCTTTGGGGCCGCTTTTTTTTCGCGTAAGACGGGCGGATCGGCGATCGTGCGGCGGCGCGCATCGCGAGGAGGGGGCAGGGCCATGTCGAAAACGCCGCATGCGTTGTTCAAGCGCGTCGTCGTCAAGCTGTCGGGCGAAGCGCTCATGGGGCCCGACACGCACGGCCTGCACGCGCCGACGCTTCACCGCATCGCGGGCGATCTCAAGTCCGCGGCCGACCTTGGCGTGCAAGTCGCGGTTGTCGTTGGCGGGGGCAATTTCTTTCGCGGACTCCAGGGCGCGGATAAGGGGATCGAGCGCGCGCGCGCCGACTCGATCGGCATGCTGGCGACGGTGATGAACGCGCTGGCGATGGAGGGGGCGCTCGAACAAATCGAACAGCCTGCCCGGGTGCTCTCGGCAGTCGCCATGCCGTCGCTCTGTCAGCCCTACTCGCGCCAGGCCGCGCTAGCCCATCTGGTCAAGCATCGGGTGATCATCCTCGCCGGCGGCACCGGCAATCCGTTCTTCACCACCGACACGGGCGCTGCGCTGCGCGCGGCGGAACTCTCGTGTGACGCGGTGATGAAGGCCACTCAGGTCGACGGCATCTATTCCGCCGACCCGAAGAAGGATCCAACGGCGACGCGCTTCGATCGCCTCAGCCACGACGAAGCGATTGCCCGCAACTTGCAGGTGATGGACACTGCGGCTTTCGCTCTTGCGCGCGACAACGGCATCCCGATCGTCGTCTTCTCGGTCAACGAGCCGGGCGCCATTCCCTCCGCACTCGTCGGTAAAGGACGGGCGACCTACGTCATGCCGTGAGCGGCAACATTTTGCAGGCTCATCGGTTCAAACCCGATGCGCCGGCGCCGGGTCGTTTCATCAAGTCTGCGGTCAGTCGGCTATGAGTCTCGAGCGCGAACGCTGGAGATCGAGTTTCACCACACCGGCGTTTACCAATCTTACGATGTATCTAGATCGCTGCCGGAAGGGATGCTCGCATAGAATTCACTAGGCGCATGTTTCAACACGAATATTCGTGACATCTATGCGTCCGTAGTTCACTGATTCCGCCCCGTCGTCGGGGCGCGTCCGCCATCCTTATCGGAGGGGTTGTGGGGCAGGCGCGACTTTCTTGACTTGGACAAATGACCGCTTGCGAATAAATTCATCGGTTCAAGCGTTTTCTGGGCTCCACCCTCGAACCGGAAAGACCCGATCATGACCGCTTCCTTTTCATCCGCTCATCGAGGCCATCGTGGTCTCGCGTCGATTGTCTTCTGCGGAGTTTTCGCCATCGGACTGGGATTCGCCGCTCCCGCGGCCAAGGCGGCGGGGGGCGACAATAACAGCGGAGCCAGCGCCGGTAGCGGCGCCAGCGGCGGCACAATGGAAAAGAAAGCTACCGGCATGAAGAAGACCGACCTGACGACATGCGCGCCTGGTCAGGTTTGGGACAAGAAGACGCACAAGTGCCTGGAGAGACACAGCGGCGTTTTGCCCGATGCTGAGATGACCGAATATGCCTATTCGCTCGCCAAGGCCGACCGGTACCAGGAGGCGATCGACGTTCTCGACCTGCTCGGGAATCCCAACACGCCCCGCGCACTCAACTATCGCGGCTACGCGACACGCAAACTTGGCCGCACCGAGGAGGGCGTGGGCTATTATCTCAAGTCCGTCGCTCTCGATCCGGCCTATCCGCAGGTTCGCGAATATCTCGGCGAAGCCTATGTCATCCAGGGCAAATTCGATCTAGCCAAGGACCAGTTGGCGACGATCGAGAAGCTCTGCGGATCGAAAGACTGCGAGTACTACGAGGATCTCGCCGACGCTCTGAAGACGGCGCACGCGCTTTAACGGAAGCTGTCTCGGGCGCGACGGGAAACAAAGCGTCACGCCCGAGACTTTTGTTAGGTCAATGGCATCGCCCGATGGGCCACGTGCGGGCTGCAATCAATGCCCATACACGCCGACCAGCTCCGCCTTGGCGAGCGTGTGGAAGTGAAGCTGGAAGCCGACGAAGGCTGCGCTGTTGTTTTCGTCGCCGTCGAGCTTCGGCGTGTCCACGGCGAAGATCGTGATGTGATAGTGATGCGGCGGATCGCCTTGCGGCGGGCAGGGGCCGCCGTATCCGGGAACGCCAAAATCGGTCCGGCTCTGAACCGCTCCCTTAGGCGCGTCGCCGGCTTTTAGATTGCCTGCGTTTTTCGGTAGGCTGGTCACGTCCGGCGGGATGTTGAAGACGACCCAATGCCAGAAACCACTGCCGGTTGGCGCGTCGGGATCGTAAATCGAAAGCGCGAAGCTCTTCGTGTCCTTCGGCGCTCCTGACCAGGAGAGCGCGGGCGAGATGTTGCCGCCCGTGCAGCCAAAGCTGTTGAAGACCTGCTCGTCGGCGATCTTGGCGCCCGGCGCGATGTCCGGGCTGGTCAGGGTCATCGTTTGGGCGGCGGCGGCTTCACCGCCGAGGAAGGCGGCGAAAAGCGCAAGTGCGGTCAATTTCAGCATGAGTCCTCCGTTTCAGGTCGACGCAAGTGGCGGTCCGCCCTCAACGTCGAGGGGCGAACGCGATAACGTAATATGTCCAGCCCCAAGTCTTAGGGATTGCGCTGACACCCCGGCAATTCCCCCCGATCAAACACGCCACGCCCCGCCAATATTCGTTCTGGCGGACGGCGTGGGGTAATTACCTATGTGACGCAGGGAGACGCGAAGTCAAACTGGCGGCGGCCCGCGGCGTATGTTGCGGAAGGGGTCTGAGCCCCTTATGCCAGTCAGCAGCGGTATTTATAGTCTCGCTCAGCCGGGAAAACGTTCATGGCTTCGATCATTGACAGGCGCGTGACCGCACACATTCAGGGCGATTTCGTCGTCTTTCTGATCGGCATGCGAATCAACAGACTGTGGAAGCCGCATAAATGGCTGCCGAACCTTCGCGCGATGCCGAAAATGCTCAAGGAGCTCGAGTCCGCGCCGGCCGAAGATGGCTTCCTCGGCTACACCAATCTCGGTCTGTTCTCGCTCGTTCAATATTGGCGCAGCTTCGATCATCTCGAGGCCTATGCGCGGGCGCGCGACAAACAGCACTGGCCCGCCTGGCTCGAATTCAATCGTCTGATGAAAGATTCGCGCGGCGACGTCGGCATCTGGCATGAGACCTATCTCATCCGGGCTGGCGAGTACGAGAACATCTATAGCGGGATGCCCCTCATGGGCCTCGCCAAGGCTGCCAGGCTTGCCGATGTCTCAGGGGAAGCGGAGGCGGCCCGAGGCCGCCTGGGCGCCGTTGCAGCCGCCTAGGCGGCGGCCCCGTCAGCCTCATCGAGCGCGGGGGTGCTGGGATTGATGACGTGAATGCGCATGGCTGGCCGCAAGCTTGCGCGTGACGCGGACGCCTCCTAAAGCCTTCGCAGGGGCGCACGCGCCGCCGCTTGGGCCGCACTGGTCAAAGGGAGGCTGAAGACATGCCGCACAAGATCCTTGTCGCTCAGGGAGGCGGTCCGACGGCGGTGATCAATCAGTCGCTGGCTGGCGTGGCGCTCGAGGCGCGTCGGTTTCCCGATGTTAGCCATGTCTATGGCGCGCTGCAGGGCGTGCGCGGGATCGTCAACGACGACCTCGTCGATCTCGGGCAGGAGACGGTCGCCAACCTTGAGGCGGTCGCGGCGACGCCTGCCGCCGCGCTCGGATCCACTCGCGACAAGCCGGACCTCAAATATTGTCAGGAGATTTTCAAGGTTCTGAAGGCGCACGCGATCGACACGTTCTTCTACATCGGCGGCAACGATTCCTCTGACACCGTGCGCATCGTCGCCGAGGAGGCGAAGAAGACCGACCATGGGCTTCGCGCCGTCCACATCCCCAAGACGATCGACAACGATCTCGTCAGCTTCGACCACACGCCGGGCTACCCGTCGGCTGCGCGCTTCGTCGCGCAGGGCTTCGCCGGCGCCAATCTCGACAATCTCGCGCTGAAGGGCGTCTATGTCGCCGTGGTGATGGGCCGGCATGCGGGCTTTCTCACCGCGGCCTCAGCGCTGGCGCGCAAATATCCCGACGACGGCCCCCATCTCATCTATCTGCCCGAGCGCGCCTTCGTCGTCGACAAGTTCCTGACCGACGTCAAGGCGACCTTCGAGCGCCACGGGCGCTGCATTGTCGCGGTGTCCGAGGGGATCCACGATGACAAGGGCGAGGCGATCATCACCAAGCTCGTGGGGAAAACGGAGAAGGATGCGCACGGCAATGTTCAGCTCTCCGGCACCGGCGCGCTTGCTGATCTCCTGTGCGAGGAGGTTAAGTCAAAGCTCGGCATCAGCCGAGTGCGCGGCGACACGTTCGGTTATCTGCAGCGCTCGTTCGTCGGCTGCGTCAGCAAGGTCGATCAGCGCGAGGCGCGCGAGGTTGGCGAGAAGGCGGTGCAATATGCGCTTGCAAACGCAGGCGACGGCTCGGTGGCGATCCGCCGCGTCGGCAATTATGCGGTCGACTATCCGCTGATCCCGCTCGAGGCGGTCGCCGGGAAAACGCGCGTGATGGAGGACCATTTCATCAACGCGGCGGGCAACGACGTGACCCCGGCGTTCCACGATTACCTGCGTCCACTGCTAGGCGCGGACGTGATCGAGGTCGCGCGGCTGCGGGCCGCGAAGGTCGACAAGGCGGGCGTGGTGACGGGGGATGCGACGTGAGCGCGGAATTGCCGCCAGCGGTCCCTAGGCGTGCTGTGCATTTGGATGGGGTCGGTTTGGCTCCTTCTCGGCGGCGGACCGCGACGTCAGTCCGGTCGCCCCGATTTGGATTGTCTCGGCTCGTCGCCTTTTTGCTGCGAAACCCCCGATTTTGAGGGTTGGATTCTCTTGGATTTCCTTGGATTCTCTCGTCAGAATCGAGACTTATCAATGGGTTAGGCGGATAAAAGCGGGGATAATTTTTCCTCGCCCTTATTCCGTGGCGTGAGCATGCGTCGAACCGGGAGCCTGCGGTCTTGGCCACGCGGAAGGGCGGGATTGTTCATCGAGCAAGTGTAACGCAATTTCTGATTTCCTGCAATAAATTGTTGTCGAGCCGTTCCCTTCTGCCGTCTCATATCAATCGGAAAGCCAGCGCCACTGAGGACGCAGAGGGTGGATCCCGACGGCAAATTGTGCGTCGCAACATGAACGAATCCTTACGAAAAGATTTCCAAAAGAAAACAGACACAAGTTCTTGATGCTGCGCTGCAGCATTCGCATATCATCCCAGCCGAGGCCCGCGGTTTCGCGGGTGGGGCGTTCTGGGGAAGCAAACCGAGATGACGAAATCCATGCATGCGCTGGGCGCGGGGTCGATGCTTGTGCTGATGGCTGCGGCTTCGGCCGGGCCGGCGCGAGCGGAGACGATGACCGCCAAGGATATCCTGTCCAGCTTCAACCTGGTCACGACCGGGAACGTGTCGACGCAGTCCGACATCGTGGGCGACGCGGTTGTTGGCGGGAACCTGAGCGGAGCGACCTTCTTCGGCGGCGGCTCCAACGTTCCGTCCTCTCCGGACCTCTATGTGTTCGGCAAGCTCAACGGCTCGCTGAACCTCAACTCGGGCGGCAACCTGTATTATGCTGGCGCCACGACCCCGAGCCAGCATGTCAACTACAACGGCGGCGGAAAGCGCTACACCACGCTGCCGAACCCGGTCGGATACTACACCGATCCGCTCACCGATCTTTCGGCCCAGCTTTCCGACCTGACCGCGACGACGGGAACGTCTTTCATCAATGGCAAGTTCAACGCTGGCTCGAACACCGGCGTCGTCGTGTTCGAGATCAGCGGGTCGGCGCTCGCGAGCGACCTCGTGAACCACGACATCAGCTTCGCAGGCAAGGGCGTGAGCTCCTACATCATCAACGTTATCGGCAACTTCACCGACCCGAGCAGCACGCATTTCAACGTCGATCAGGCGGACGCGCTGTTCAATTTCGAGGATGCGACAAAGGTCAATCTTGGGCAGTGGGGCGCCTCGATTCTGGCGCCTTACGCCGCGGTGAAGATTACATCGGGCGGCAATATCGAGGGCTCGCTGTTCGCGAGCTCGTTCCTTGGCGGAGGCGAGCTTCACAACAACAACCTATTCAATGGCGCGCTTCCGGCGCTTGCGACGGCGGCGGTTCCCGAGCCGTCGACCTGGGCGATGCTCATCGCCGGTTTCGCGGGCTTAAGCTTCCTCGGCTGGCGCCGAGCCCGCAAAGGCGTCGCAGCCGCGGCGTGATCCGGCGGCGGATCGCGACCCAAATCGAAGGCCGCCGAACTCCGGCGGCCTTTTCATTTTCAGGGCGGCTCAATGGGCCGGC
>DATCEJ010000511.1:0-31498 GCA_036510135.1 Roseiarcus sp.
TTCCGCGCAATGAAGCCAAGGAGCGGCCGGAGCCTGGCGACCTTGGTGACGGCGATTCCTCCGTCCATCGGAAATGGATCGTCGGTGAACTCGCCTTCGCCGACATAGGCCTTGATCGTGCCGGCCCGGTCATCCGTCGAGACGCGGAAGAAAGTCATGGGGCCCGCTTTGACCTTGCCTTTCACCGCGCCGAAGCAATTCTCCTTGCCCAGCACGGTGCCGAGGACGTCGAGCTCCGAAATCTCGGGCGTCTCGCCGATGAAGCTCTTGGGAAAATTGCCGCAATGGGTGCAGACGCATTTGTCGGTTTCGCGGCCATAGTTGTTATTCCAGTCAAGGATAGCGGACGGCGCCTCGGCGGCGAGCGCAAGCGCATACATTGAGATCGCGCCCATCACGTCCACTTCGCAGGCGCTTGGGCTGAGCTTTTCGCCCATCATGCTCATGGTCACGCAGGTGGCGCAGCCGAAATTGTCCTGCAAGCTGCGCCAGCACTGTATGGCGCTGGCGTCGCACTCGCTCTCCTCAATCCAGCGATCGACCGCGAGCGTCCATTTGGCCTGACGGACAATCTTCTCCCGCTTGATATGAGCTGGAATGCGCCCATAAGCCGAAATCTCTTCGAGTTTCGCTTTGACTTCCGAGGCGTCGTCGCCAAGCGCGTTGGCGCTGAAGATGATCTCCGAAAGGTCCACTGTTACGACTGTGAGCCCTGAGCCCTGCAGGAGCTTCTCGCTGAATCGCATCGTCTGGAACGCGCCCGTGCGCGCGCCGATCGAACCAATTCGCGCATGCCTGAGGCCGCGCACGACCCGGCATGTTCGAGCGAATCGATCGAGATCGCGGGCGAATTCCTCTCCGCCGATGTCGCTTGTATGGCTCGTCGTATCGGTGAAGCGCACTCCGTACTGGTAGAAGTTGTTGGTGATCGAGAATTTGCCGCAAAACGCGTCACGCCGGCTGTGGACGTCGACCTTGTCGATCTCGTCATTGCTGGCCTGAAGCAGGATCGGGACGTCCAGCCGCGCTTCATTGACAAACTCGGTGATCGCGATCTCGTCGCCGAAATTCGGCAGGCAAATGACCAGCCCGTCAATCGACTCACGCTGCTCGCGAAAATGCCTTGCATAAAGGCGCCCGTCCTCCCGCGACTGCACGGCCCCGTTCTTCGTCGCATCCAGCGGCAGGATGCTGTAGCCGATGTTGAGGCGATCGAGGTGAGCGATGAGTTCCTTGCGCGTTTCGAGCGCGGGCGCTCCGTTGAAGAACTCGCGGCTGCCTACGACAAGTCCGAGCTTTATGGGACGAAGGTTGCGTTTGCTCACTGCCGGAAAGCCCTGCGTTCCGCGAGGCGGCGGGGCCGGTCCCCGCTTATCTCGCGCGTTTCCTCGGCATCGATTTGTTTCGGATGCCTCCGATTTCCCGCATTTAGAAACATTCCAACCTGGCTGTAAAGCGCTCAAAGCCGCTAACAGCCGCCATTCAAGCGCGAAAACGCCGGCTAGGGGCTATTAACGGTCGATTTCACTTCCACCTTGACAGCGGACCCGAAACTAAACCACATATATCGATAACAAACGCTATCACTCGAAACCAAAGGGCAGGAACTCCTCAAGAATCGCGCGGCCCTCAAGACCCCGCCGGCGGCCCGCGTCGGAAGGGCCCAGCTAAGCGTAGAACCCCACAAAGATTTTAGCGTTCCGCGCCGGCATCCAGCGGAACGCGTCCGACGAGCCTCGCTCCGAGGAGCTGTCTTGATGCCTCAGAAGGATAGGGAGGTAACAGTGAATCTTAGGCACACTATGGCTGGCGCGCTTTTCGCGAGCGCGGCGCTCCTCATCAGTTCTGCCCACGCGGCGGATCTTATCGCAATCATCACGCCCTCTCACGACAATCCGTTCTTCAAGGCGGAAGCGGACGGCGCGGAGGCCAAGGCCAAGGAACTTGGCTATGATGTCCTTTCCCTCGTTCATGACGACGACGCGAACAAGCAGTCTGAGCTTATCGACACCGCGATCGCGCGAGGCGCCAAGGCGATCATCCTGGATAACGCAGGCGCGGACGCGACCGTTGCCGCTGTCAAGAAAGCCAAGGACGCGGGGGTCCCATCCTTCCTGATCGATCGTGAAATCAACGCATCCGGCGTCGCTCTCGCTCAGATTGTCTCGAACAACTATCAGGGCGCCCAGCTCGGCGCGCAGAAATTCGTCAAGCTCATGGGCGAGAAGGGCAATTTTGTCGAGCTCGTCGGCAAGGAGTCGGACACCAACGCCGGCATCCGCTCAAAAGGCTATCACGACGTCATCGACGACTATCCAGATATGAAGATGGTGTCGCGTCAGTCGGCCAATTGGAGCCAGCCGGAAGCCTTTTCGAAGATGGAATCGATCCTCCAGGCCAATCCCAACATCAAGGGCGTCATCTCCGGCAATGACACCATGGCGATGGGCGCCGAGGCGGCGCTGAAGGCCGCTGGCCGTAAGGACGTGATCGTCGTCGGTTTCGACGGTTCCAACGATGTGCGCGATTCGATCATGCAGGGGGGCATCAAGGCGACCGTGCTGCAACCCGCCTACCAAGGCGCGCAGCTCGCGGTCGAACAGGCCGACGCCTATGTCAAGACAAAGACCGCGCCCAAGAGCGAGAAGCAGCTGATGGACTGTGTGCTTATCGACGACTCGAACGCGGGTAAGCTCGAAACTTTCCAGCTCAAGCCATAATGGAAGTCTCGAGGGCGCGCGGATCGGACTCGCGCGCCCGCCTTTCGCTGAAGAAGAAGAATCTCATGCGCTGGGTCAGCGTTCTGGCGACGGTGATGGCCGGCGCGCCGCTCTGTTCTTGCCGCTTTATCCCCACAGCCGACGTCCAGTCGCTTGCCGCAGGGCCATCGCAGGAGAAGGCCTTCGATCCCGATAAAATGGTCGCCTCGGATTGGGCCGGTAAAGTCATTCCCTATTTCGAAAAGAAAGCTGGGCCGTTTGCCGAGGTGCGCGATCTCGCCGCGAAATCTCCAGAGGAAGCCGGCGCGCGGTTCGGCTATCGACCAAAGTCTGGCGAGGTCCCCTGGACGCTCATGGTGAAGCTCGAAGGGATCGTCGTCGAGGCGAATACCGAGTCTCGCGCCGCGACGATCGGCGTCGACACGACCGGCAAAGGTAAAGCGGACGCAACCGTGCAGATCGGCCCCGCGCTGCGCGGCACCACCATCCGCGACGCGCTCGACTTCGTATCCTTCAACGATTTCACGAACCAGATCGACTTTGCCCGCTATGGGAAGGCGTTCAATCTCTACGTCGACCATGAGGTTCTGGAGAAGCTTCCGAGGGACGCCCTCATCGGCCGCAAGGTGGCCGTCACGGGTGCTTATTCCTTGTCCTCGCCCGGTGAGACGCCTCTGGTCACGCCGGTAGAAATCACGTTGGGCCCCAAACCGTGACGCAGGCAAGCCAGAAGCTGAGCGACTCGGACGTCGTCCTGCGTCTTGAAGGCGTGTCGAAAGTCTATTCCGGCACGGTTGCTGTGAAGGGCGTGGATTTTGAGGTGCGGCGCGGCGCGGTCAACGTGCTCGTCGGCGAGAACGGCGCCGGAAAATCGACGCTCATGAAAATCGTCGCTGGAGTCGAACCCCCGACTGCCGGCCGCATTGTGCTCGACGGCGAGCCTGTCGTCTTTTCAGGGACGGCCGATGCAATGAGCCATGGCATCGGCATGGTGTTCCAGGAACTCAACCTCTTCGGCAATCTCTCGGTGGCGGAGAATGTTTTCGCCAATCGCGAGATCACGCGCGGCGGCCATATCGACCACGGGGCGCAGGAGCGTGGGACTGCGGCCATTATGGACCGCTTGGGCGCGACGATCGACCCGCGCGCTCGGGTCGACGATCTGATGATCGGCCAGCAGCAACTCGTCGAGATTGCGAAAGCCGTGGCGCAGAACGTCCGCATTCTCATCATGGACGAGCCGACCTCCGCGCTGAGCGCGCCCGAAGTCGAAATTCTTTTTCGCGTGATCGCGGATCTGAAGTCGAAGGGCGTGGCGATCGTCTACATCTCACACCGGCTGGAGGAGCTCATACGGATCGGCGACTTCATCACCGTCCTTCGGGATGGTCGCGTGACCGGGCGCCAGGCGCTGAAAGACGTCGATATCCATTGGATCGTCCGGCAGATGATTGGCTCGGACGCCAAGGACTTCTCGATTCCGGGCGATCATGAATTCGGAGACGAGATCATGCGGGCGGAGGAGATCTGCCTGCCGCGCGCAGTTGGCGGTTACGCTGTCGATCATGTCAGTCTTTCCGTCCGTGCGGGCGAGATCCTTGGCGTCTACGGACTCATGGGCGCGGGACGCACCGAATTCCTCGAATGCGTGATGGGCCGGCATCCCCTCGCGTCAGGCCGTCTCTATGTCGAGGGAAAGCTCGTCCGTGAGAGGGACGTCGGCGGCCGGATCGCGCGTGGCCTTGCCCTTATTCCCGAGGACCGGCAGCGCGATGGACTCGTTGCGATCCTCTCGGTCGCCGAGAATCTGACGATGGCGAGCCTGCACAAACTTACGCGGTTTTTCCACATCCAGTCGCGCGTCGAGGCCGAGGTCGTCCGACGCGAAGTGAAGAACCTGACGATCAAGGTGGCGGACCCTGCTTTGCCTGTCTCGTCGCTCTCCGGAGGAAACCAGCAGAAAGTCGTAATTGGCAAGGCGCTCCTGACCGAACCCAAAGTCCTGCTCATGGACGAGCCGAGCCGGGGCATCGACATCGGAGCAAAGGCGGATGTGTTCCGCCTGATGCGCAAACTCGCCGCGGAGGGACTTGGAATCGTTTTCGTGACTTCCGATCTCGACGAAGCGCTGGCGCTCTCCGATCGCATTGCGGTGATGAGCCAGGGAAAGCTCACAGCCTTGTTCGATCGCGCCGACGCCGCCGAAGCCAAGATTGTCGCTGCGTCTTCCGTCGGCCACTTCCAGGGCGCGACGAATGAGCCGGAAGGAGCGCGGTCATGACAGCCGCCGCTGGACAGACGCCCGCACAACCGGTCGGCGGTTCTTTCACCCTCAATCTGATGCGGGTGCGCACGTTCATCGCGCTCTTTGCGGTCCTGATTTTCTTCTCTTTCACCGCGCCGAATTTCCTTTCAGCCGCCAATCTTGTGCTGATGTCCAAGCACGTCGCGCTCAACGCCTTTCTCGCGATCGGCATGACCTTTGTCATCATTACCGGGGGCATAGACCTTTCCGTCGGCTCAATCGTCGGCCTCTGCGGGATCGTTGCGGGCGGTCTTATCCTGCACGGGATCGACTTGCGCTTCGGCTACACATTGTTCTTCAACGTTCCGGAGATCATCCTGATCACCCTGGCGCTCGGCGTGCTTATCGGCGTGGTCAATGGCTTCCTCATCACCCGGCTCAACGTCGCGCCCTTCATCGCGACGCTCGGCACGCTCTATGTGGCGCGTGGCGCCGCGCTCCTGATCTCTGATGGCGCAACCTTCCCTAATCTCGAGGGCAATCCTGCGTTTGGCACCACCGGCTTTGCGTTTCTGGGCGCGGGCAAGATTCTTTATCTTCCCGTGGCGATCTGGCTTCTGGTCGGCCTGGCGCTGATCGCCGCCTATGTCGCCCAATGGACGCCGCTCGGGCGGCACATTTTCATGGTCGGCGGCAATGAACGCGCCGCGGCGCTTTCCGGCATTCGCGTCAATGGGGTGAAATTCTTCGTCTACATGTTTTCAGGCTTCTGCGCCGCGATCGTCGGGCTCATCATCTCCTCGGAGCTGATGGCCGCCCATCCGGCGACCGGCGAGACCTTTGAACTCAACGCCATCGCGGCTGCTGTGCTCGGCGGCACATCGATGTCGGGCGGTCGCGGAACGGTCGGGGGCACGATCATTGGCGCCTTCGTGATCGGCATTCTCTCCGACGGGCTCGTGATGATGGGCGTGAGCTCCTTCTGGCAGATGGTGATCAAGGGCGTCGTGATCATCGCTGCGGTGGTGGTCGACCAAGCGCAAAGGAAGCTGCAACAGCGCGTCGCCGTGCAACAGATGGCGCAGCTTGCGTGAGTTCTCGCCTAGCCTAGACTGGTCCATCTTTCCGAGGGCCGCGGAGCATGACATAAATTGCAAAACTCGTGACCTCTTAGTGGATCTCTGAAAATGCCCAAGGGCGGCGATCCGGCAAAAAGAATGAAGAAGTCGGCGACCGGGCCGCGGTCGGTCGTTGCGCGCGCGGGCCGAGCGCCGCGACCCTCGATCGCAAGCGAGCCGCACGGCGACCTCAACAAGCTTCTGGCCGAGCCGCGCCGCATGAAGATCCTGGCCTGGCTTCAGGAAGAGGGCAGCGCGCGCGTGCGCGACCTGAGAGTGGCATTCGGGGTGTCGGAAGCGACGATCCGGCAGGACCTCGAAAAGCTGGAAAGCGACGGACATGTCAACCGCCAGCACGGCGGCGCATTTCTTCGCGCCATGCCGAAGCAGGTCGAGACGCTCTCGTTACAACATATGGAGAATATCGAGAAAAAGCGAAAGATCGGAATCAAGGCCGCGAGCCTTGTTGGCGATGGCGAGACAATCATCCTTGACGCAGGTTCGACGACGACTGAAGTCGCGCACCACCTGCTCGGCCGGTCCTCTCTCACCGTCATCACCAACGCGCTCAATATCGCGCTCATGCTCGGAGCTGTGCCCGGCTATGCCGTGCATATGCCGGGAGGGCAGTTCAAGGCCCCGACGCTTTCGCTCAGCGGCGACAAAGCGGCGGACTATTTCCAGGACGTCCTCGCGGGCAAGCTTTTCCTTGCGACCGCGGGCGTCGCGCTCGATTCCGGCCTGACTTATCCCAGCTTTGCCGACCTCCAGCTCAAGCAGGCGATGATCAAGGCCGCCTCGCATGTGTACCTTGTCGCCGACTCCACCAAGATCAATCGCTCGTCCTTTACCCGCCTTGGGACACTCGACGTCATCAACTCGTTCGTCACCGACGACGGGATTCGCGAGGAGGACGTCCGTGCTTTCGAGAACCGTGGCATCAAGGTGATCATCGCTGAATAAGCCTGCCGGTGCGCAACGCTCGGACTGCCAGTAATGGAACTCGTCCCTCTCCCTCGACCCAATCGAATTTCGCCTGGGATAAGCGCGCGTCTCAGAGAACGCTGCGCACCAACGTTCTTCACCGGTGACGGGTGCAGCCCGTTTGTTTCGCTTTCCTGCGTTCCTTGACTCGCATAGCACGAAACGATAGGAATCGAAAGTAAACGGAAATATACGAAAGCCGCTGCGCGAGGATCCGGGGGAGGAAAGGGTCATGGGGTATGGGAAGTCGCTGAAGGCGGCGATCATTTCGGCGTCGGCCATCTTGGGCGCCTGCACAGCCTCTCATGCGCAGGAAATCAAGTTCTGGACCCTCTCGTTTGATAGTCCAAACATGGCCAAAACCTTCCAAACAATCATCGAGGATTTCGAGGCCGCAAATCCGGGCGTTGCGGTTAAGCTCGAGAATCGCGGGACCGACGAGCACATGTCCGCGCTGCGCGTTGCGGGAGGGTCGGACCAGGCTCCTGACATTCATGTGGGCGGTCTCGGGCTCGATGGGGAATTCGCCAAGTCCGGCCTCGCTCTGCCGATGGACAAATACGACACCCATTACAAATGCGACGGTTCGTTCTCGTTGAAGGTGTAGCTTCGGGAAAGCCGCCATGCGCGACCCGCAGCCGCTTGCTTCATTCGCCGTCGAGTTACCGTCGGAGCCCTGCCAAGCCATTCGCATCCGACCTCCGCGCAACAGCGCGGTCTGAACCAGACGAAAGGATCATCCGTGTCGTCCGTCCAAATCCGCGACGTGCGAAAGGCCTTCGGCCCGACCGCGGTGATTCAGGGCGTTTCGGTCGACATCGCCGACGGCGAGTTTGTGGTCCTCGTCGGCCCCTCCGGCTGCGGCAAGTCGACGCTGCTTCGGATGGTCGCTGGGCTTGAGTCGATCACCGCAGGTGAGATCGCGATCGACGGCCGCGTCGTCAATAAGCTTGAGCCCAAGGAACGCGATATTGCGATGGTGTTCCAGAACTATGCGCTTTACCCGCAGATGACCGTGGCTCAGAATCTCGGCTTCGCGCTCGAGCTTGCGCGCCTCGACAAGCAGACGATTCAGACCAAGGTCGCGGCCGCCGCCGCATCACTCGGGCTTGAGCCGCTACTCGGACGCTATCCGCGGCAGCTTTCCGGCGGCCAGCGGCAGCGGGTCGCTATGGGCCGGGCGATTGTCCGCGATCCTAAGGTCTTCCTGTTCGACGAACCTTTGTCCAACCTCGACGCCAAGCTGCGCGTCCAAGTGCGCGGCGAGATCAAGGAGCTGCAGCACCGGCTCAAGACAACGACGATCTACGTCACCCACGACCAGGTCGAGGCGATGACCATGGGCGACAAGATCGTGGTGATGAACGGCGGCCGCGTCGAGCAGGTCGGGCCCCCGCTCGAGCTTTACGATAGACCCGCCAACACCTTCGTCGCGACTTTCCTCGGTTCGCCCGCCATGAATCTCTTGCAAGGACGGGTCGAAGACAAGGATTCCCCGCAGCTTTCCTTGCCAGACGGTTTGGCCACGACCATCGGCGAGGCGGGACGCGCTTTCGCGGGGCGTGACATCATCTTCGGAATTCGCCCCGAGCATGTCCGAGTCGATCAGGTTCGAGGCCTGTCCTGCATCGTCTCCCTCGTCGAACCGACCGGTTCGGAGACGCATGTCGTCGCTCGCGCCGGTCAGACCGAGATCATTGCCGTCCTTCGCGAGCGGGTCGAGATCCAGGAAGGCCAAACGATATCGCTGTCGCTGGATGCAAGTCAGGCCCATTTTTTTGACGCGAACTCCGGCAGTCGCCTTCAGCTCGCTTAAGCGCGCCTTCGATGGAGAGAGTTTTGGCCGTTTCGCCGATAACATCCGAACAGACAGCAGACTTGCGGCCTGCGCTTGCGGACACGATGGCTGCGGCGGAGCACTCGCGGCGCCTGAGAGAGCAGTCGGCCGAGATCCGCCGAAGCGTGGTCGAGATGATCGGTCGCGCCCGCCTCGGTCACATTGGCGGCGATTTCTCGGTTGCGGACATTCTGACGACGCTGTTCTTCGCCGTGCTGAAGCTCGACCCTGCACAGCCCGAGGCGCCCTTGCGCGACCGTTTCATTCTCAGCAAAGGCCATTGTGCCGCGGCGCTCTATTCGACGCTCGCGATGCGCGGGTTCTTTCCGACGGCGATGCTGAAAACTTTCATCCAGCCGCTGTCGGTTTTGAATGGCCATCCGAACAGAAAGGTGCCCGGGGTCGAAGCGAATACGGGGCCGCTCGGCCATGGCCTGCCGATCGGGGTTGGCGCGGCGATCGCCGCGAAGCTCGCAAAAGCGTCGTGGCGTGTGTTCGTGGTGCTCGGCGATGGCGAATTACAGGAGGGATCGAACTGGGAGGCCGCGATGTGCGCCGGGCATCGCCGGCTCGACAATCTGACGACGATCGTCGACCGCAACCGCCTGCAGCAGGGCGCTCGCACCGAGGACACCAACCAGCTCGAGCCGCTCGCTGACCGCTGGCGCGCCTTCGGCTGGGAGGTCATTGTCTGCGACGGTCATGATCATTCCGCGCTCTACGACGCGTTTCAATCGGCGCGCGAAGGCCGGCCGCGCTGCGTCATCGCCAACACGATCAAGGGCAAGGGCGTGTCGTTCATCGAGGACCGCGTCGAATGGCATCACAAGGTGCCATCGCCGGAGCAGGTTGAGCTCGCGCTGAAGGAGCTCGCGTGATGGACGCTCAGGTCAGCAAGCCGGCGTCGACGTTCGATTGTCGCGTGGCCTTCGCCGAAACATTGATCGCGCTTGCTGAGGCCGATGAGCGGATCGTCGCCGTCTGCAACGACAGCGTTGGTTCGAGCAATCTTGGAGGGTTTCAAAAGCTTTTTCCCGATCGGCTCATCAATGTGGGCATCGCCGAGCAGAACATGGTCGGCGTGGCCGCGGGGTTGGCGAACGGCGGCTTCATTCCCTTCGTTTGCGGAGCGGGTCCGTTCCTGACCGGACGCGCCCTCGAACAGATCAAGGTCGACGTCGCCTATAACGGCTTCCCGGTCGTGCTCTGCGGTATGAGCCCGGGCATGGCTTACGGGGAGCTCGGTCCCACGCACCACTCGATCGAGGATTTGAGCTGGCTTCGCGCGATCGACGGGCTCGCCATCGTCGTGCCCGCGGACCCCGCGCAGACGAGCGCCGCCGTGCGTTGGGCGGCGAAATCTGGAACGCCGTGCTATCTGCGCATCGGGCGCACGAAAGTTCCGGAAGTGACTCCTCATGGATCGGACGCTTTCGCGTTCGAGCGGGCGGACGTGCTGCGCGACGGATCGGACGTATCGATTGTGGCGACCGGGGTCATGGTGTCGCGGGCCCTCTCAGCAGCCGAGATGCTCGCCGAACGTGGCCTGCAGGCGCGCGTCATCAACATTTCGACCATAAAGCCTCTGGACGAGGCCACGATCATCTCGGCGGCGCGCGAGACTGGCGCGATCGTCACGGTTGAGGAGGCGACAATCGAGGGTGGCCTCGGCGCGGCCGTGGCCGCGACGGTCGTCCGCAACGCTCCGGTCCCGATGCGAATGCTTGGCGTAACCGGATTCGCGCCCACGGGAACAGCGGAATTCCTTTTCGATCATTTCGGCCTCAACGCCGACGGCATCGTCGCCGCCGCTCTCGAACTTAAAGCCAGGTAAGATGGCCGGTCCGCTTCTGTTGGCGATCGATCAGGGCACGAGTTCCACCAAAGCCCTGGTTGTCGACAGCCGCGGCGCGGTGATCGCGCGCGCCCAGGCTCCGGTCTCACTCCTAACTCCCGAGCCGGGTTGGGTGGAACAGGACGCCGAAGAGATTTGGCGGAGCGTACGACGCGCAGTCAGCGAAGCGCTCGATGCGCATATCGCCAAGCGCGTGGTGTCGATCGGCCTGAGCACGCAGCGCGAATCCTGCGTTGTCTGGGATCGCCGCAGCGGCGAGGCGCTGACGCCGGTGTTGTCCTGGCAGGACCAGCGGACGGAAACGATCTGCGCCTCGCTGCGCAAAGCCGGTCACGGGCCGCTTGTCCGCCGCAAGAGTGGTCTGCCGCTTGACCCGATGTTTTCCGCGGCAAAGGCGCGCTGGCTTTTGGACAGCTTGCCGCGCGGGCAGGCGCGGGCGGAAGCGGGCGAAATCTGCATCGGCGCCATTGACGCGTTTCTGCTGTCGCGCTTTGGCGGCGAAGTCGTTGTCGAAGCCGGCAACGCCTCGCGCACGCAGCTCTTTGACGTGATTCGCGCGACGTGGGACGAGGAACTGCTGGCGATCTTCGACATTCCGCTTGCCGCTTTGCCGCGCGTCGTCGCTTCGGTCGGCCCGTTTCCAAAGGCGCGTGGTCTGGCCCCTTTGCCCGACGGCGTTCCCATTGGCGCTGTGCTCGCCGACTCGCATTCCGCCCTGTTCGCCCACGGCGTCTTTGCTCCAGGTCCAGTGAAGGCGACCCATGGGACGGGGTCGTCGCTGATGGGGCTTGTCGACCCGGTCGCCGTCCACGACGGGAACGCCGGCGCGCCCGGAGTCTGCCTGACGCTGGCGTGGCAGATGGAGTCTCCAACACTGGCGTATGAGGGCAACATCCGCAGTGCGGGCTCGACGCTCGTCTGGGCCGCGGAACTGCTCGGGATCACCACGAGGGAACTCGCCGATCTCGCCGCAAACAGCGCGGACTCGCGGGGTGTCTATCTCGTTCCCGCGTTCGGCGGCTTGGCCGCGCCATGGTGGGACCCGAACGCCGCCGCGACGGCGACTGGCTTCTCTTTCGGCGTCATACGCGCGCCATTCGCGCGCGCTGCGATCGACTCGATCGCTCACCAGATCGGCGATGTCGTCGACGCTTTTCGCGCGAGCGGCGCGCCGGTCGAGCGGCTGCTTGTCGACGGCGGACCCACGCGCAACGACCAGCTCATGCAATTCGAAGCCGACATGGTTGGCGCGCCCGTCGAGCGGACATCGGTCGCGGAGCTATCGGCAATGGGCGTCGCCCATCTCGCGGGGTTGACCGCGGGCATATTCACCCTTGGAAGTCTTGCGCAACTTGACCGCGGCGCTCAGCTTTTCACGCCCGGCGCCGCCTCAGCGGCGATGCGCGCCAAGGAGAGGCGAGGCTGGGGACAGGCCGTCGCTCGCGCACGCGGCGAAGTCGTGGGGCCGCTCGATGGATGATACGGGTCTGTCGCTGCATCGCTCGGTGCCCCGAGGGTGGTAGCGAAGCGCCCGATCGAGGGCGGAAGGTCCGACTAGAATCAACAATTTCTTGCCAAGCGGACCGGGATGCTGTACTGTTTTTCAGAGGAAAAATTAGCGCGCTCGGCCATCCACAAAGACACGCGTGGCGTGGCGTCGGAGCTAAGGGCAGGGGAATGACTCGTTAATGGCGCCGTAAGCAGCTGAAATCGCTCAAAACGGACTCGCTAATCCATCGGCCCTCGGGTCGCTCGAGGAGAATCGGCACGACGAATTCGGGTATGATCTCGCGTTAGCGCGCAACGCCGGCTTTCTGGGGAACATGCCGCCGGATCGCCTCGCGGCCGGCTAACGCCAGTACGAGGATAACGACGACTCCTTGCACCATATCCTGCGAGCCGGGCGGCAGTTGCATGATTTGCATCAACGTCACCAACAGGATCAGCAGCACGCTGGCGAAGAACACGCCGATTGCGGAGGCCGAGCCGCCAAAAACGAGCGTGCCGCCGATCACCACGGCCGCCACCGATTGCAGGAGGTAAGGCTGCCCCATCTCGAGAAACGCGCCGCCCACATAGGCGCCAAGCACCAATCCCATCAACGAGGCGAGCACGCTGGAGATCACGAAGGCGGTCGCAACGACGCGATCGACGGGAATTCCCGCCAGACGCGCCGCAATACGGTTCTGCCCGACCGCGCTCAAGGTGCGTCCGTAGACCGTGCGCCGCAGAACGAATTCCGTGAGCGCGATCAGTCCTATGCAGACAAGGAGCATGATCGGCGCCCCGAGAACCCGGCCGGCAGCGACGGCTCTTAAGGTGGGGCTGACGGCGAACCCATGGATGGAGCGGTTGCAGAGCAGAGTTGCGGTCGCAAGCACATAGCCAGTGGCCAGTGTCGCGATGATGGCGGGGACCTTGAGGCGCACCACCAGTGCGGCGTTGACACAGCCGACGACGAGGCCGAGGCCGCACGCGGCCAGGACACCCCAGAGGAGGTTTGCGTCCCGTCCGCCGATCGTCAGCAAGGCGACGTAAGCGCTCAGCGTGACGACAGAGGCAATCGATAGATCGATGTTCGCCCGCCCCGTGGTGACGACGAACATCTGCCCGACGCCGACGATCGAAAGGTACGACGCCGAGAGGACAATCCCCGACAGGCTCGCCACGCTGAACCTGTCGGTCACAATTGAGAGCGCGACCCAAAAGACCAGCACCGCGAGCGCCGACCAGATCCAGCGGTGCGACTGCGTGAGCTCGAGGAATTTGTGCAACGGTATCATTCCTCGCCGCTCCGGTCGGCCAGATAGCGCACCGCGAGCAACCCTATCAGCACGGCTCCCTGAGCAGCGGCGTTGAAATCGCTGCTGACGCCGAGAGCGCCGAGAAGCGCGCCGATCAGCGCCAGAGTCACCGCCCCGAGCACCGCGCCTACAGGCGCGACAATACCGCCGGTCAGCGCGCATCCTCCCATCACCACCGCCGCAACGCTGAGCAACGTGAAGGAATTGCCCGAGTTGATGTCGCTCGACGCGTTGATCGCGGTCAGCGACAATCCAGCCGCGGCGGAAAACAATCCGGCGACGAGATAGCGCACGATTCCGTACCGAATTGGCGGCCAGCCGGACGCGATCATTGCCGCTGGGTTCGCGCCAAAGCCGCGCAGCACCACCCCGAGCGGCGACCAGTCGAGAAGCGCGCCAACTACGGCGACGGCGCCGATCAGGAGTATGGAGGTTGGCGCATAAGAGCCGATCGACCAGTTTGTCAGGGCGCTCAGCCAGTCGGGGCTCGCGCCGCCGGGGGTCGGCTGAATCGAATAGCCGATCCCAGCCCAGATGAACGACGCGCCCAGCGTCACGACAATGGCTGGGATCTTGCGGCTCTGAATAATCGCGCCAAGCATCGCGTAGGCGCCGAGGGCGGCGGCGATCGCGAGCATGCCCAAAGCCGGCCGATCATAAAGCAAAGTCGCGCTCAAGACGCTGACGAGTCCGGCGAACGCTCCGACGCCGAGATCGATCTCGGCGCCGCCGACGACGAACATTTGCGCTTCCGTCACCAGGACAAGCGAGAGCGCCGGCAGGAGCAGGAGGTCGAGGCCAAAAACGGAAGCCACGGCAGGGTTGGCGGCGATCATCACGGCCAGAACCAAAGCGAGGCCGAGAAGAGGCGCGGAGTCGACAAGCCTGTCCAGCAGCCGAACTCTCTTTTGAGCGCTCTTCTCGCTTCGATCCGGTTCGGTTGCGGCGAGGTGCGAGAAGGAGGCCGCGACGATCGCCTCCTCGGTGAGACCCGCGCCGCTCAGCTCGCGCACGATTTGGCCGTTGGCAAAGACAAGCACGCGATCGCAAGCCAGCAGCTCCGCATCTTCCGTCGTGTGCCAGATCAAAGTGCGGCCCTCGCGGGCGAGTTCGCTGCACAGGCGATAGAAATCCTGCTTCGTGCCGATGTCGACGCCTCGGGTCGGATCGTCGAGCAGCACGATCGGAGTCATCGCCGCCACCGCCCGCGACACCAACGCCTTCTGCTGATTGCCGCCGCTGAGCTCGCCAATGCGCGAATTGAAACGGGCGAGGTCGAGCCGAATCCGCTGAGCGCCCGGGGTGGCGGCAAGGCGTTCGGCTCTGTCGGAAACCAGCCCGAGGGCAGGGCGGGACGCTATTCGGCCGATTGAAATGTTTCCCAGCACGCTCCACAGCGGGAAAACGCCCTCCTTCTGTCGATCGCCGGACACGAAGCTCGCGGGCGCCGCGCGGGTCACGGCGCCGGTCGATGCGCGCCCTGCCTCGTGGATCGCGCGCAGGAGAGCCTTTTGCCCATGCCCCTCGAGGCCCGCGAGGCCGACAACTTCCCCTTGGCGCAGACTGAGAGGCGCGCCGCCGCCGACAAAGTCGCCCCCAACGCGCACCATTTCGGCCTCAGCGCGCGTGTCACGCTCGATTCTGTGGTGGATCGCCGAGGCGTCGCCGCCCATCAACTCGACGAGCCTTCCGACTGAAGCCCCCTGCGCCTCGCCCTGCCACGCGACGCGGCCATTGCGAAGCACGAGAACGCGCGAGGCGACGTCCATGATTTCATGCAGTTTGTGGCTGATGAAGATGAAAGCGAGGCCGGAGCGGGCGCGCTCGCGCACGTAGTGGCGCAATTGCCGGGAGCGCTCAAGGTCCAGCGACGACGTAGGCTCGTCGAGCACGATCAAGCGCACGCCAGGCGTCGCGGTCGCGCGCGCGATTTCAACCATCTGTCGTTCGCCGATCGACAGGCGATTGATGCGCGCATTGACGTCGATCGTGTTTCCCGGGAAGACGTCGTCCAGTGCGGTTCGGGCCGTGCTGCGGTAGACGTTACGCCAGCCGGGTTTCGCGCTCGCGTGCTGCGAGTCTTCGACGAAGAAGTTTTCCGCGACCGTCAACGTCGCGCATAGCGACAGTTCTTGATGCACCATCCGGATGCCGCGCTGCTGCGCCGCGCCAGCGTCGTAACTCGTGAAAGAATCTTCGACGCCGTCAAACGAGAGTCGCCCCAGCGTCGGCGCGGTGATCCCGCACAAGATTCGCATAAGCGTCGACTTGCCAGCCCCGTTGCCGCCGACGAGGCCGACCACGTCGGAGGCGGCGACTGCAAAGTCGATGTCCGTCGCGGCGAGCGTCGGTCCGAACGCCTTGGTGATCCCCTTGAGTTCAACGAGATGAGTTTGCGGCTCGATTGGGTTCGCTCCAACACGTTCCTCGGCGAGCGCGCCGCGATCGGACAACGCAGGCGCCCATTCCGGGCGCCCGGAACCTTTACGCTAAAGGACCCAGGTCATTTCGACAGCAGGTTCTGCTTGACCCAATCGAGTGAATAGGTGGGGCTGATAATCTGACCGGAAGGCAGCTTCGCGTATTCCGCAAGATTGCTCGCATCGACCGTCGCGACCGGCATGATCATCATTTTCGGCGCCTTCGCGCCTTCGAGCAGCGAAACGCCGAGCCACAGCGCCGCGCCGCCGATTCCCGGCGTCGTGTTCATCGAGACCGTCTGGTAGCCGTTTTTCTTGTTCTCGTCGGCCCACCATTTGACGAAATCCGTTCCGCCGCCGCCCTCGATGATCGGCATGTGGTTGACATAGCCGTCGCCGTATTGGGTGAACGCCTGCGCGATGCCGACGTCGTCGCTGCCGCCCTGTCCCAAAACCGCATCCACGTGCGGCAGACTGGGAAGGACATTGGCGATCGCCGACTGCGCCACCGAGGCCGTCGCCTGACCGTAGACCGTCGCGACTACCTTGATGTCCGGATTTTTCTTCAGGACGGAGACCTGGGCGTTGTACATGTCATTGTCGGGCGCCGATCCCTTGACGCCCCGCACCTGGATGACGTTGCCCTTGCCGTTCAGCATCTTGAAGACCGCTTCGGCTTGGCTCGCTTTGTAGCCTTTGAAATCGAAGTTGAGCTGATAGTTGCATGGCGCGTTGGCGATCGAGTCGAACGAAATCACGATGATCCTCGCCTTGCACGCCTTCTCGATCACGCCATTGATGGCAGTCTCGGAAGCCGCATCGACGAGCAGCACGTCGACCTTCTTGAGGATCAGCTCGCCAATCTGGCTGTTCTGCTGCGCAACCGAGCCGTCGCCGTTCATCACGATGTAATCGGCGATCTTGCCCTCGCTCTTGGCTTGTTTGGCCGCCGACTCGAACGCCTCGACCATTTGGTGGCGCCAGGTGTTCCCGTAATAGGCGTTCGATAGCGCAATGACGGGCGCTTGAGGCGTCGCCATCGCCGGCGCGGCCGAAAGCGAAAGGATAGCGAGTACGGCTAATGCGGATTTCATTGGCTCCTCCCATGGACGCGGCTGCGCTCCTATCTTGCTTGAAGCGCTAGTTGCGTACATAGTATACCAGTTGAAGCGTTGGCAAGTCTCGATTCGGCGGAGGCCTCTCATTGGGGGGCGTTGGGCTTGCCGGCGCCAGAAATTCGGGCAACTCGGGGAGCCTGATAAATTCCCCGCTGATCGATGTCGGAGATTTTTGCGTTGGACGGTCGGGGACAGACGCAGCGCACGCTCGCAACAGGGCAGGACCCGCTGGCGCGGCCGAGGCTGGCTGAACTCGTCCAGAACCGGCTGCTCGCGGTCATCAAGGCGGAGAACCTGCGCCCCGGCGATCCTCTCCCGTCCGAGCGCGAGTTGATGCAGAGCTATGCCGTGGGGCGCCCTTCGATCCGTGAGGCGATGCAGAATCTGAAGCGGATGGGTCTCATCGAGATCAATCACGGCGAGAGGCCGAGAATTGCGGCCCCGTCGTTCGAGCGCATGGTCGCCGATATGAGTGAGACGATGCGCCATGTTCTGATGAACTCGCCCGCCACCCTTGACCATTTGAAGGAGGCGCGAGCCTCGTTTGAGATGACCATCGCGCAGATCGCAGCGCGAAAGCGGACGACGGAGGACGTTGAAGACTTACGCCGGATTCTGGCCGAGCAGGAACAGGCGCGCCTCGACTCGAAGGCTTTCCTCGAAGCCGACGGCCGGTTTCATCACCGCATCGCCGTCATCACCGGCAATCCGATCTTCGCCAATCTGAGCCAGGCGTTATTCGCGTGGCTCGCGCGGTTTCATTTCGATCTTGTTCGCAAGCCGGGGCTCGAACAGCTCACGCTTGCCGAGCACAGCCAAATTCTGGAAGCGATCGAGCGTGGCGAACCGGATGAAGCGGCGAGACTGACGGGCGACCACTTGAATCGCGCCAATACGCTTTACAATCAGGCTAACTTTCGCGCCTGACACGCGCGCGCCTAACTCGAAGGGTTGTCCGTGCCGCCATGCTGGTATACTGAGTATGTACACGCCCATTGGAAAACCAGCTCGAGCCGATGTCCGGAGAATCGAGGCGAAGCGCCGGGGAGGCCACTTCGGCGCCCGACCCGCGCCGCTATTCGCTTGAGGTCGTCGATCTTTTCAAGTCGCGGGAGAATGGGCCGTGAGCGTCGAGCGCATTGAGGCCGACTATCTCATCGAAACTGCTTACGACGTCCGGAAGGCTGTCGAAATAATGGCTGGCGAACAGTCCTCCGGAACTTTCGTGCCCGTTCCGGGCGAGACCCCGGAGCTCAAGGCGCGCTCTGCAGCGCGCGTCGAAAATCTGGAAGTGCTCGGCGAAGCTGACTGCCCAAGCCTTCCCGGATCGGGCGCTCCCCGCGAGGACGGACGACGGCAGACGGCGCGCGCCACGCTTTCCTGGCCGCTCGACAATATCGGCCCTTCGCTGCCGAACCTCATGGCGACCATCGCCGGCAATTTGTTCGAGCTTAAACAATTCTCCGGTCTGCGCATTCTCGATATGCGGCTGCCGGACGCGTTCGCGAGCGCCTATCCAGGCCCCAAATTCGGCGTCGACGGCACCCGTAAGCTAAGCGGCGTGTATCAAAGGCCGCTGATCGGCACCATCGTCAAACCGTCGATTGGCTTCACGCCCGAGCAGACGGCCGAGCTTGTGGATGTGTTGTGCGCGGGCGGCATCGATTTCATCAAGGACGACGAATTGCAGTCGGACGGAGCCCTCTGTCCGTTCGAGGGGCGCGTGCGCGCCGTGATGCGCGTGATCGACCGCCACGCCGAGCGCAACGGCCGGAAGGTCATGTTTGCGTTCAACCTCACCGGAGAGATCGACGAAATGCGGCGCCGTCACGATCTCGTGGAAAGCCTCGGCGGCACATGCGTGATGGCGAGCCTGAATTCGATCGGGGTCGTTGGAATGATCGCGCTCGGGCGCCACGGTCGCTTGCCGATTCATGCGCACAGGAACGGCTGGGGATATTTGTCGCGCCATCCGGCGCTCGGCTGGTCCTATGTCGCGTGGCAGAAAATCTGGCGCCTCGCCGGTGTCGATCACATGCACGTCAATGGCCTCGCGAACAAGTTCAGCGAATCCGACGAGAGCGTGACCGCATCGGCGAGGGCCTGTCTCACGCCAATGTTCGATGCGAAGCCGTGCACCGTGATGCCGGTGTTTTCTTCCGGTCAATCGGCCCGGCAGGCAGCGGGGACACTTGCCGCCCTCGGCTCGACAGATCTTATTTTCGCTGCCGGCGGAGGCATCATGGCGCACCCCGGCGGCCCTGCCGAAGGCGTGCGCGCGTTGCGCGAATCCTTCGATGCGGCGATGGCCGGCGTTTCCGTCGAGCATTACGCGTCCACCCATCCCTCGCTTGCCGCAGCGCTGCAGATGGCCTCTGCATGACAGAGCGCGCCGGCCTTCCCGCCGGAATCCTGGTCGCGTTCTACGGCGACGATTTCACCGGCTCTTCGGCGGTCATGGAGGTGATGACCTTCGCCGGCTTGCCGGCGGTGATGTTTGTCGAGACGCCGACGTCCGAACAGCTCGAACGCTTTCGGAGCTACCGTGCGATCGGCATCGCCGGCGTCGCCCGTGCGCAGCCGCCGGGCTGGATGGACGCCCATTTGCCCGCGGCTTTCCGCGCGCTCGCCGAGCTGAACGCGCCTGTGACGCACTACAAGATTTGTTCAACGCTCGACTCCTCGCCGACCGTGGGGTCGATTGGCCGCGCGATCGACATCGGCGCGCCCATCTTCCGGGAGACGCCTGGGGCTGCGAACTGGCAGCCGCTCGTTGTCGCCGCGCCGGCGATTGGACGCTACCAGGCGTTCGGCAATCTCTTCGCGGCGTCCGGCGACGGCGTTTATCGCCTGGACCGCCATCCGGTCATGCAACGGCATCCGGTCACGCCCATGGGCGAGGCGGACGTCCGGCTGCACGTCGGACAGCAGACCTCGCGCGCGGTCGGCCTCATTGATTTCGCCGCCATGAAGAGTGGCGCAGGTCTCGAGCGGTTCGACGCCGAGCTCAAGCAGGGACGGTCCCTGCTCACGCTCGACATCGTCGACGATGAAACCCTGCTATGGGCGGGAGAGCTGATGTGGAGTCGGCGCAACCGCTCGCTTTTCGCCATCGGTTCGCAGGGAGTCGAATATGCGCTCGTCGCGCATTGGCGGGCCAAGGGGTGGCTTCCGGTCTCGGTCGGACAAAATTCGGCCTCCGAACAGGCGCAGATCGTCGCCGTTTCGGGTTCGGTCTCGCCGATCACCGCTTCGCAGATCGATTGGGCGCAAGCAAACGGCTTCGACCTCATTGGTTTCGTCGCCGAAGCAAGCCTCGACGAGCGTCGCTGGCAAGCCGAAATCGACGCGACGGTCGAGCGGGCGCGAGCCACGCTTTCGGGCGGGCGCTCCCCGCTTGTCGTGACCGCGCGTGGCCCCAATGACGAAGCGGTAACTCGATTTCGAGCAAAGCTCGCTGCCTCGGGCCGCGATCCCGTTGAGATCAACGCGCGAATTGGCGGCGGCCTTGGTGAAATTGTTAGGCGTCTCATCAGCACGGCGCGCATCAAGCGCGCTGCGGTTTCCGGGGGCGACACTTCGGGCTTCGCCATGCGTGCGCTCGGCGCCTACGCGCTCGAGGCGATTGCGCCGATCGCGCCCGGAGCCCCGCTCTGCCGCGTTTTCTCGACCGATCCGAAAGTGGATGGGATCGAGATCGCGCTCAAAGGCGGGCAGATGGGCAAAGCGGATTTTTTTGGATCAGTTCGCGCGGGACGCGCGACAGCTTGTGGAGGAATGACGTGACGAAAATCGCATTGCTGGGCGCCGGCGGAAAGATGGGGGTGCGCCTGTCGACCAACCTCAAGGACACCCGGTTCGACGTCGATCACGTCGAGGTGTCCGACGAAGGGCGCGCGCGTCTCAAACAGACGCTCGGAATCGAATGCATGGAGCAGGGTCAAGCGGTTTCGTCCGCCGACGCAATTGTCATGGCGGTGCCGGACCGGCTGATCGGGAAGATCCTCAAGACGTTCGTCAAGGAGCTCCGCCCAGGGGCCAAGGTTATTATGCTTGACGCGGCGGCCCCGCACGCGGGCGAATTGCCGGAGCGCGAAGACATCACCTATTTCGTCACGCACCCGTGCCACCCGCCCATTTTCAATGATGAAGCCGACCCAAAAGCGAAAGTCGACTATTTCGGCGGGGTCCACGCCAAGCAGCATATTGTCTGCGCGCTGATGCAGGGGCCGGATTCGCACTACGCCGAATGCGAGGAGATCGCGCGCCAGATTTATAAGCCGGTGATGCGTGCGCACCGGTGCACGGTCGAGCAGCTCGCCATCCTTGAACCGGCGCTATCAGAGACGGTTGGCGCGACGTTCGCGCTGGCGCTCAGAGAGGCGACGGATGAGGCCGTCCGCCGCGGAGTGCCCAAACAGGCCGCGATCGACTTCATCATCGGCCACCTCAACATTGAGCTCGCGATCGCGTTCGGAATTTTTCCGGAAGGAAAGTTCTCGGACGGCGCCCTGCAGGCGATCGACAATGCCAAGCCGGTCATCTTCCGGGACGGATGGATTGACCGCGTTTTTGCTCCGGCGGCCGTGCTCAAGTCGGTCAAGGACATTTGCGAGGCTCCGGCTCCGTGAGCAGTTTCGAGCCGCCTTGCCCGCGACCTTGTCGTGGGATAGGCGGGCCTCTCTCTAGCCATTGCTCTCGGGGGAGATCGCTTCGCGCGCCCCTTGCGGAGGGCTAGCACGCGTCTTGCGCGGGGTCGACGAGCCAAGCCGCTTTTTGGGAGGTGATTGCAGTCCCGGACGTTCGCCTGCAGGCTGCATCGCTCGCTCGGCGCCTTGCGGAAGATGCGCCAACGCCGCAGCACGCCCGACATGACCAGTTGCGTTTGGCTCTCAGGCCCGCCCGATCCCAATCCGCGGAGAGTGGTCTCCCGCTCGGACCGTTCACTTCCCGCTCGACACGGGCTCCAGAACCGAATCGCGAGCCTCGCGAAGCGGAACGCCGAAGGAGACGATGACGCCCCGGCTGGTGCGCACGAGATTGGCGCTGGGGCCATTTGTTCCGACGCTGCGGCGGCTGACGCGCGCACCCTCGATCAGGAGAAACAGCGTGTCGGCGAGGAGGTCCGGCTGCGTGGCGCCGGCGGCCTTACAGAGATTGGCCAGCCGCTCGCGCTGCCGCATCTTGAATTCTTCGATCACGCGCAGACCGGGATGACCCTGCTCAGTCAATTCGATCGCGGCATTGGCGAGATCGCAGCCGCGTTCGTCCCCGGCGATAAAGATTGCGGCCTTGTCCATGAAGCCGTAAAGTTGACCACCTGGATCCCCGGGATTCTGCGCTTCGATCTCGGCCCAGATTTCGTCCGACTTTCGCCCTTTGTAGTTGAGGTATTCGATAATAAGCTCGTCTTTGGAATCGAAGTGGCGATAAAGCGCCATTTTGCTGGTGCCTGCGGCCTCGGCGATCGCTTCGACACCGACCCCTCGGATGCCCTTGCGGTGGAAGAGGTCTTGCGCGCAGTCGAAGATGCGGTCGCGGGGTTTCCCGACCCGGGGAATTTGTACATCCGGACCCGAAGTCGATTTTTCTTTGTTCATGGTGCTTGACGAACCCGTTACCGATCGGTATCAGATAGCGATACCGACCGGTACCATTCCGTGCTTGCAGAGTCAAACTGGGGCGCGGTAACAGCCCGGACGCCCAGTCGAAAGGAACACCCGTCATGGCGTATCGAAGCGCCGAAACGATCGACGACCTACTGGCCGACTCGCTCATTCAGAAGGTCATGCTCGCCGACCGCGTGGAGCCTCAAGCGCTCAAGCTCCTGCTCGACCGGACCGCCGGCCGCATTGCCGATGCGCGGCGCGCAGCCACGGTGCAGGTTGGGCAGGATCTCGGCCGGCGTGGCTCCTTTCGGCAACCGCTCCTCCTGATGCGGCCTGCGCCGCGCGCTTCGGGCGGTGAATGCGGAGCCTCGCTCTGCGGCTGACCCTCCTCCGGTAAAGCCGAGGCGATCCCGTGGTCGGCTTTTTCATCCAGCGTCCAATCTTCGCCTCGGCGATTGCCGCGATCCTCGTGCTCGCGGGCGCGATCTGCTTTTTTCTGCTTCCGGTCTCGCAATTCCCGGAGATCACGCCCCCGCAGGTCGTCGTCAGCGCCAATTACCCTGGCGCAAGCGCCCAGGTCGTCGCCGATACGGTGACGACCCCGCTCGAGCAGCAGATCAATGGCGTCGAGGGCATGACCTACATGTCCTCGGCGAGCTCGAATGACGGCTCCTCGACGATCACAGTCACCTTCAAGGTCGGCTACCCGCTGAACATCGCCGCCGTCGATGTGCAGAACCGGGTGTCGCAGGCGGCGTCCTCGCTCCCCGCGATCGTCAATCAGGGCGGCGTGACGATCAAGAAGCAGAATCCGAACTTCGTTCTTATCGTCAATCTCGTCTCGCCGGACCGTTCGGTCGATTCGGTGACGCTGTCGAACTACGCTTATCTGCAAATCGTCGACCAGTTGAAGCGGCTCCGCGGCGTCGGCGACGTCCAGATGTTCGGCGAGCGCCGCTATTCGATGCGCGTCTGGCTCGATCCGGACAAGCTTGCCAATCTCGGCGTAACCGCCGTCGAGGTGCAGAACGCGATCGCCGAGCAGAATGTCCAGGTCGCCGCGGGCAAGATCGGCCAGTCGCCGGCCCCTCCCGGGACCGCTTTCGAACTGCAGGTCAACGCCCAGGGGCGGCTCAACGATCCTGAAGAATTCCGCAACATCATCGTCCGCGCCGACCCCGCGAGCGGCGCCGTGGTGCGCCTGCGGGACGTCGCGCGGGTTGAACTCGGCGCGTTGCAATATTCGTCGTCCGCGTTCTTCGGCAAAGATCCCACGGTCGTGATGGCGATCTTCCAGATGCCGGGCTCGAACGCGCTCGACCTGCAGAAGCAGGTCAAAACGAAGATGGAGGAGCTCTCGAAGCGTTTCCCTCCCGGAATCGCCTATGCGATGCACTATGACACCACACGCTTCGTGTCGGCCGCGATGCACGACGTGGTCATCACCTTATTCGAGGCGCTCCTCCTCGTCGTGCTCGTTGTTTTCGTCTTTTTGCAGAGCTGGCGCGCGACGATCATTCCGACGATCGCGATCCCCGTTTCGCTCATCGCGACGCTGGCAGTGATGCAGATCTTCGGCTTCTCGCTCAACATGCTGAGCCTGCTCGGCATGGTGCTTGCCATTGGCCTCGTCGTCGACGACGCCATCGTCGTGGTCGAGAATGTCGAGCGCCAGCTCGAAGCCGGTTTGCCGCCGCTTCAGGCGGCGCGAAAAGCCATGTCGGAGGTGACAGGGCCGATCATCGCCACGACGGCGGTGCTTATGGCGGTTTTTATTCCTGTCGCCTTCATTCCGGGCGTCGCGGGGCGCCTCTATAACCAGTTCGCTCTGACCGTCGCGATCTCCGTCGGGATCTCGGCCTTCAACTCGCTGACCTTGAGCCCGGCGCTCAGCGCGGCGTTTCTGCGCCATGGCCCGAAAGGGCAGTTTGTTCTGTTCCGCTGGTTCAACGCCGGCTTCGACTGGCTCGCGAACTTTTATGCGCGCTGCGTGCGGCAGTTCATTCGTTTCGGTTGGGCGCTGGTCGCCGTCTTTTTTCTGTTCGTGGGTGGCGCCTATGTGCTGTCACGAGTCATCCCGACCACGTTCCTGCCGGTTGAGGATCAGGGCTATTTCTTCGTCATCGTGCAATTGCCGGACGGATCGTCGCTCGAGCGCACTGACGCCGTGGCGCAAAAAGTGCGCGATCTCCTGCAGGCGACGCCGGGCGTCCAGATCGCCGGTTTCATCAGCGGGCTCAATTTTCTGACCAACGCAGCGCAGTCCAATTCGGCGATCGAGTTTGCGGTTCTGAAACCGTGGAGCGAACGCGGGCCTGAGGAGAACGCGTCCGCTTTGGTCGCCGCGGTGCGCCCGAAGCTGCTCGCAATTCCGGAAGCCTTCGCGCTCAGCTTCGATCCACCTTCAGTCAATGGGCTTGGCACGACCGGCGGCTTCGAATTCCAGGTCGAGGATCTGGCCGGGCGCGGAGGCGCGCAGTTGAGCGAAGCGACTCAGGCGTTGATCGCCGCGGCGCGCAAGCAGCCTGAACTCAACCCGCAATCGTTGTTCACTTCCTTTTCCGCCTCGACGCCGCAGCTCTTCTATGACCTCGATCGGACGAAGGCGAAGCTGCTCGGCCTCAGCCTGCCGGACGTTTTCAATACGCTGCAAATCTATCTCGGCTCGCTTTATGTGAACGACTTCAACCTGTTCGGCCACACGTTCCGCGTCACGATGCAGGCCGACACGAAGTCACGCGCTTCTCCGTCCGACCTCAGCAAGCTTTACGTCCGCAACAACACCGGGGGCATGATTCCGTTGAATGCGCTTGGCAGCCTCAAACCGATCGTTGGGCCGGAGACCGTGCCGCACTACAACAACTATGCTTCGGCGCTGATCAACGGCGCGCCTGCGCCGGGCTTTAGCTCGAGCCAGGCGGTGGTCGCGATGCAGCGCGCCGCGGCCGAGGCGTTGCCGCGCGATTTCGGCTACGAATGGACAGGCGTCACTTTCCAGGAGCTCAGCGCCGGTTCGCTGGCCACGATCGTGCTCGCGCTCGCGATCTTCTTCGTGTTCATGATCCTCGCCGCGCAATACGAGAGCTGGTCGATGCCGTTCATGGTGCTCTCGTCCGCGCCTCTGGCGCTGGTCGGCGCGCTGGGCGCGATCTATGTCCGCGGGATGCAGGTCGACGTGTATTCGCAGATCGGCTTTGTCATGCTGATCGGGCTGGCGGCGAAGAACGCGATCCTTATCGTTGAATTCGCAAAGCGGCGTCGTGAGGAGGGCCTCTCCGTCGTTGAGGCTGCAATGGAAGCAGGCCGGCTGCGCCTGCGCCCGATCCTGATGACCGCCTTCGCCTTCATCTTCGGCGTGCTGCCGCTGATGTTCGCGAGCGGCGCGGGCGCGGCGAGTCGGCAGTCGCTCGGCACGGCCGTCTTCGGGGGCATGGTCGCGGCGACTTTGCTGACGCTGATCTTCGTGCCCGTCTTCTATGCCCTGATCGAACGCGCTCGCGAGGGACGCGAGGCTGCGACGACAGCCGCTGCGCCGCCCCCCGGCGCTCATCTTGCGCCCCGCGCTGAAGCCGCCGAATAACGCCCAGGAGCTTTTCCATGCGCGCTTTCAAGATCTCTCTCGCGGCCCTCGTGACTATCGGTGTTGTCGCGTTCGCGGGCTTCCGCATTGCCGGCGACCACGCGGACGGGGCCACGGAATCCGCATCTGCGCCCGCAATGATGGCGATGCCGGTGCCGGTCGTTTCAGTCGTCAAAAAGACCTTGCCGATCTATCTCGATTACCCCGGACGCATCGAATCGATCCGCAGCATCGCCCTGCAGGCGCGCGTCTCGGGATACATTGACGCTCAGCCGGCTCCTGACGGCGCCGATGTCAAAAGCGGCGCTCTCCTGTACCAGATCGATCAGCGCGACCTTCAGGCTGCGCTCGATCAGGCGAATGCGCAGGCGCAGCGCGACCAGGCGGCGCTCGAATATGCGAAGGCCAATTTCGGGCGAGGCGAGGAGCTGGTCAAAAGCGGTTTCGTGACCAGGGACGCCTACGACCAGAGGGCGAGCTCGATGCATCAGGTTGAGGCGCAGCTGGTGCTCGACCGCGCGGCGATCGACGCGGCGAAGCTCAATCTGGGATACACGGAAATTCGTGCGCCTTTTGCCGGCAGGCTCGGGCGCAACCAGGCGGCAAAGGGCGCGCTCGTCGGCCCGGCGAGCGGGGCGCTCAATACGTTGATCGAGCTGGACCCGATCTACGTCGCCTTCAACCCGAGCGAGTCGGATCTGGTCGAGATCACGACCGCGCGGGCCGCAGGCAAAGTCGACGCCGAGATCTCGCTCGCGGGGACCGATACGATCCGTAGGGGCGAACTGACCTTCCTCGACAATACCGTTGACAAGGCGACGGGCACGATCGCCGCCCGCGTCACGATCGCCAATCCCGACTTTGCCCTGCTTCCGGGCCAGTACGTTCGGGTGCGGCTGCATATCAAGGACGAGCCCGACGCGTTCATGGCCCCGCAGGCGGCGCTCGGCTCGAACCAGATGGGCAAATTCGTCTATGTCGTCGGCACGGGCGATAAAGCCGAACAGCGACTTCTCACGCTTGGACCTATGGACGGCGACCTCGTGAGCGTGACGAAGGGCCTGAGCGAAGGCGAGCAGATTATTGTCGGCAACTTGCAGAAGATCGGCCCGGGCTCACCGGTCAAGCCCTTGCCGCAGGAACAGAAGCCAAACCCCTAACCGGTAATTGCCTTAGAGACTGGCTCCCGAGCCGGAAGCGGGCCGTCTGGGGAGAGCGCGCATTCGACGGGTGCGCGCCCTTAGTTCCCTTTTTTAGTCCAGCAGCATTTTTACCGGCGCCCCCTCATGCTTTCAGTGGGTTACGACCCCTTTTAGTTCCGTGCTCGAAAACGGCGGCGTCTCGCCCGATTGTCGAATGTATTACAAAATAAATATGTGTATTAGTGAGCCCCTCCGATCAGTCGATTGCGTCGTCTATCAGCGGGCGTTCGGGCCTGCGCCGCGCCGCGACCATTTCCGCGAGGATCGAAAGCGCGATCTCATCCGCGGAGATCGCAGAGATGTCGAGCCCGGCCGGCGCCTTGATCGCGGACAGCGCTTCTTCGGATACGCCCTCCTTGGCGAGTTCGCTCTTGAGCGTCCGGGCCTTGCGGCGCGAGCCGACGAAGGCGCGGTAGCGGGCGTCCATGGCGGCTGCGCTTTTCAGCGCCGCGCGGTCCCCTGCGCCCTGGGTCGAGACCACGACGAATGCGTTCCAGCCGGCCTCGGCCGGCGGCGACAAACCCAGGACGCGCGATACGCCGGACTCGAAACGCTGATGTTCCTCCGGCGCCGCGGCGACCGTTATGGCGAAGCCCATCGAAGGCGCCAATCTCGCGAGCGCCACCGCGACCGGCGAAGCGCCGAGGATCAGGAGCCGCGGACTCGGCAGAACGGGCTCCACGAAAACGTCCATCGTTCCCTGGCTCGGACAGGAGTTCTTGGCGAAGAAGACGCCGCCCCGCTCCTCGCCGGCCGCCGCGCCGAGTTCGGCAAGCGCGTCCTTGGGCGCGATCGAGACGAGTCGCGATTGGCCGTCCAACATGCACTGGCGCGCCGCCTTGACGACCGCGGCGCGCGCGCATCCGCCCCCGATCCAGCCTTCCTCGATCGAACCGTCCGGTCCGATCAAGGCCTTGGCCCCCGCTTTCGCTGCGGTTACGGAGACTGTGCGGACAACGGTGGCGATCGCGAACGTTTGCCCTTTGGCCTGGCGCAAAGCGGCCTGTTCGAGCACGGCCATCATATCCTCGCAAGATAAGGTTCGAGCGCCGCGAGGCTCTCGAGACTGTGAGCGGGGGCAAACAGGTCGAGGTAGGGGAGCGCCGCCTGCATGCCGCGCGCGCTGGGCTCGAATCCGCCGCGGCCGGTCAGAGGGTTGAGCCACACGATGCGCTTGCAGCGTCGCCTCAAGTCGCGCATCGCCAACGAAAGCAATTCCGGCGGCCCGGTGTCGTAGCCGTCCGACAGGATCATGACGCAAGTGCGGGAATGGATGACGCGCCGCGCATGGACCCGATTGAACGCCGCCAGACACTCGCCGATTTTAGTGCCGCCGCCGACGCCGGCGGCCATCAAAGCGAGCCGGTCGAGCGCGCGCGCCGGATCGCGCTCTCTGAGCGCGGAGGAAACGTGCGCCAGCCGCGTATGAAAGAGGAACGCCTCGGATTCGCGAAAGACCTGAGTGACGGCGTGCAGGAAGCGGGTGAAGAGCGAGACGTAGGATTCCATCGAGCCGGAGGCGTCGAGCAAGGCGACCAACCTCAGCGGCTTGATCTTGCGCCGGCGAAATTTGAGATCGAACGGTTCGCCGCCATGCGCGACGCTGAGCCGGATCGTCGCGCGCAAGTCGAGCCGCCGGCCGCGCCGGCGCGCGCGCTCGCGACGCGTGAGGCGCGACCGCATCACCCGCGCTAAGCGTTCGGCAAGCTCCGCGGCCTGGGCCCGCTCCCTCTCTCCTACGAACGCCGCGATGTCTTTCTTGGACATCGCTTCTTGCGCTGAGGCCCCTCCGTGCCGGCCGCCCCCGTCAGTCGCAGCGCCTTCGGGAGCAGCCTCCCCGCCGATTTGAGTCGGCTCTTGTCGCTGCTCGTTCGCGCCTGGGCCATGTTGGAAACGCCGGGGGGAGCGGGCCGCGATCGCCTCGGCGCTGATCTTCACGGCGCTCTTCACGCCGCGCCCGCGCCAAAACGCATCGAACAGCTCGTCGAATCGCGCAAGCTCAGTTCGGCGTGAAGCGAACAGGCTTCGCATCGCGGCGCGCAGGCGTTCGGGCCGCTCGGCCATCGGGCTCGACATCAGCCGCGCCGCATCCTGCGCTTCGGCCTGGCCGATCACGAAGCCCGTGTCGCGCAAGGTGACGACAAACCCGGCAAGGCGCTTGCGCATCGCGGGACCCGGTCCTTCGACTGCAAAGCCCAGCGCGCCCATCACGCGACGCCCCTCACGCGAGCTGGCCGACGAGCCGGCTCGTCGTCTCCGGGCTGATCGCGGCGCGGTCTTCGCGGGTCTTCAGGAGCGCGATCAGCGTCGCATGCACGATCTCCGGGTCGTCATGCAGATCCTTGACCTCGAGGCCGGCGAGGGTGGCCGCCCAGTCGAGCGTTTCGGCGACGCCTGGAACCTTCTTCAGGTCTTCCTTGCGCAGCATTCCGACCATACGCGCGATCTGAAAAGCGAAATTCGCGTCGAGGCTGGGTTGGCGGTTGAGCAGAATCGCGGCTTCGCGATCGACGTCGGGAAAGTCGAGATAATGATAGAGGCAGCGGCGGCGCAGCGCATCCGACAGTTCGCGGGTGGCGTTGGAGGTCAGCACGACGCGCGGGATCGAAAGCGCATTGATCGTGCCGAATTCCGGGATCGTGACCTGATAGTCCGACAACAGCTCGAGCAGGAAGGCTTCGAATTCCTCGTCGGCGCGGTCGACTTCGTCGACCAGCAGCACCGGCGATGTCTTTCGCCGGATGGCGCTGAGCAGCGGCCGTTCAAGCAGATAGTCTTCGGAAAAGATCTGCGCTTCGATCTCGGAGGCGCTGGAGCCTCCGCCCTCGCGCGCCTTGATCGCCAGCAACTGACGCTGATAGTTCCATTCGTAGAGGGCCGAGCTCGCGTCCAGCCCCTCGTAGCACTGCATGCGGATGAGCTCGCAGCCGTGCAGCGCGGCAAGCGCCTTGGCGACTTCGGTCTTGCCCACGCCCGCTTCGCCCTCGATCAGAAGCGGGCGTTTGAGGGTGTCCATCATCCACAGCGCGGTCGCGAGATCGCGGTCGGCGACGTAGCCGACCTCGGCAAGGCGCGCCGCGATGGCTTCGCGCGGGATTCGGGCGCTAGGCATCCGCGAACTCCCCTTTCCCCAAAGGGCGTCCGGGAGGACGCCCGTCTCTCGACGGACAAACCGGAGAGGGGTTGGGGGTGAGGGCGTTCGTCGTGGGGTCATGCGTCACGTCAAAGACCCTCATCCGGCGCTTCGCGCCACCTTCTCCCAGAGGGAGAAGGGAACGCAGGCAGCCTTCTCCGTCACGCGTGCAGGCCCAAATCTTCCGCTGCCTGCCAGATGCGATAGGCGTCATGCGGCATCGCAATGTGAGTCGAGCCGGCGAATTTGAACGCGTCGTTCACCGCATTGGCGAAGCAGGGCACGCTGCCGACGTTCGGGCTTTCGCCCACCCCCTTGGCGCCGATCGGATGATGCGGAGACGGCGTCACCGTGTAGTCGGTCTCCCAATGCGGCGTCTCGACGGCGGTCGGCAGGAAATAGTCCATGAACGACGCGCCTTTGACGTTGCCGTCCTCGTCGTAGAGAATCTCCTGACCCATTGCGATCGCGTAGCCTTCGGTGCAGCCGCCATGCACCTGGCCTTCGATGATCATCGGGTTGATGCGCGTGCCGCAATCGTCGAGGGCGTAGAAGCGCCGCACCTTGTGGACGCCGGTGTCGACGTCGATGTCCATTACGCAGATGTAGGCGCCGAACGGATAGGTCATGTTTGGCGGGTCGTAATAGCTGACTGCCTCGAGGCCGGGCTCCATGCCAGGCGGAATCTTGTTGTAGGCGGCCCAGTCGATCTGGCTCATCGTCCTGAACGCGCCCGGATTGCCCTTGACGCTGAACCGGTCGACGTCCCATTCGAGATCGCCCTCGTGCACTTCGAGCATGTAGGCGGCGATCATTTGCGCCTTGGCCTTGACCTTGCGCGCGGCCATGGCGATCGCGGCGCCAGCGACCGGG
>DATCEJ010000512.1:0-6587 GCA_036510135.1 Roseiarcus sp.
ACCATCAAGGCGATCGGCACAGCGGCGCGCAAGGACATCGGCGAAGCCCATGGCGCGACCGTGCATCTCTTTCTGCATGTGAAAGTGCGCGAGAAGTGGCTCGACGACCCCGAGCGCTACCGGGCGATGGGACTCGACTTCCCCAAGGGATGAGACGGCGAGCCAAAGGCCGGACGAGGGTGATTGACAGGACGAAAGTCTTTCGACAGTTGCTGTATATTCCCCCATGTCAGGAGACATCATGAGATTCCTTGGCCCCGCCGTCGGCGCTCTTCTGGCCGGCCTGACGGTTTCCGCGGCCGGCGCCGCGGTTCCCAATTCGATCGCCTCGCTGCTCGGGCCGTCCATCGGCTATCTCATGGCCCAGAGCGACCTCTGCGGGTGGAGCCTGAACGACAGGATTCGCACCATTTATCAGAAGGATTTTGCGCAAATCGGGATGACCGACGCGCAGCAGAGCGCGGCCTGGCAGCAGGCGCAGGCGCGGGAGACCAAGCTCACGAGCCTGCCAACGAAAGCGAAAGACGGCATGAAGGCCGGCATATGCACCTCGGCCGCGCGCGCTGAGGTCGAGCGGCAGCTTGCTGACTAGCGGTCGCCTCCATCGAGGCCGACTTGCGCCCTCATCTTGAGGCGCCGTGGGGGACAGTGGCCCTCGAAAGGATGCTCCAGTTCGCACGCGCCGGGGGTTGCCGCGCCCTCACGCGTCATCGAGGCCGCTTCGACGTTTCTGCATACGGCGAAGCGAGGGGCGCTCCGGGGCAAGGATCGCGAGCGGCGGGTCGCGGGCGGGCGCTCGGCCTGGGCGGCGGCCCGACAGTCATTGAGTATCAGCATCGATGCGGTCGATCCCCGCCTATCCTGAAGCTAGGTCCGATCCCCGCTGCTCACTCGCGCCATGCAAGGGCCCAGGTGCATCAATCATAGCACCCCCAAGAGATATTTTACGTGTACATCACACAGGAGGCCAATTACGACGAGAAGGTCAACCCAACACCAACCCACGAGAGTAGGACGGTAGTTTACCAGGAAATGTTCAGTGTAAGCGGTCAACACTGACGACTTTCTTTGGGGTTATGATGTTATGATAACCACATCGAAATATAAGTTCAATAATGGCGCCCCGCGTTCATCTGCGAGGCCGAGGCCCCCGCCGCAACGAGCCTTCTGGACTTTTGGCGCTCGTAGCACGGGACGTGAAAGCCTGTCGTTCAAAGCGCGGACGAAGACGACCCGTCCGCGTTTTCAAGCTTGGGCGATGCGCCGCTTCATACACACTACGAAGCGAGCACGCTTTATATTTGACAATATGTAGTAAAATGGCTCCGCCATAGGCCCTAACTTACCAAGCGGAACAGCTCTCCGTATTACCGGAATCTGGCCCGAGAGAAGGCAGTCGGTCCCGAACATCCCAATACGACCGCGATAAGAAACAGCCTCGCGAAGCTGCTCGACCGCTACCGCGAGTCCATTTGAAACGGTTTGCCATGACCTCTTTTTGCAGCCGACTGGCCGGCGCGATTTTTGCATTTTCGCTGATCGTTGTCTTCGGCGGCTCGATCGACGGCGTGGATCAAGACAACATGGCGAACACGCTCCGGATGGGAGGGGGAATGGAATGCGTCCGTGGCGCGGCGCCGATGTGGGGCTGAACTACGAACGCGCCGTCGCCAAGCCCGCGAGCGAGCCCTCTTCGCAAACCGTGCGATTGACCGTAAGGCAACTCTGGCAGCGCGAAGAGAAACGAAATTCTGCGAGAGTTGCGATCACGAATGGCCAACTCTCAGCTCCCGCAGAGGACCATGTCCCGCGCCTCGATCGCTGTCGCGGCCTTCTCGACGGTGGTCGAATGGTACGACTTCACCCTCTACCTCTACTTCGCCACCGTGCTTTCGCGGGTCTTTTTCGGCGGCGGCGCAGCCGCGCTGAGCACGACGCTGGCGACATTCGCGGTCGCGTATCTGTTGCGCCCGCTCGGCGGCTTCGTCTTCGGCCACATCGGGGATCGGTTCGGGCGACGGCGGACGATGCTGCTCTCGGTCGCGCTTATGACGGCGACGATGCTCGGCACTGCGCTTCTGCCCACTCACGCTCAGGTCGGCGCCACAGCCGGCTGGCTTCTTTTTCTCCTCCGCTGCGTCATGGGATTTTCGGTTGGCGGCGAGTACATCGCGGTCGTCGCCTATTTGCTTGAAGGCGCGCCGCGCACGAGGCGTGGGCTCATCACCTCGCTCGCCTCCGCGTCGAGTGAGATCGGTGGACTTCTCGCGGTCGGAATCTCGTTGGCTACCGTCAATTCGATGAGCTCGGCGAGTTTGGACTCCTGGGGATGGCGCATCCCTTTTCTCGTCGGCGCAGTGCTGGCGGGAAGCGTGGGGATCGCGCGCACGACGATGGAAGAATCGCCCGACTTCGAACGGCAGCAGGCGAGCGGGACGGCGCCCGCGAACCCGCTTCTCTACGCGCTTACCCACCATCGCGCCGGCATCCTGCGCGCGTTCACCATCTCCGCCCTGGGCTCGATCACCTATTATGTCGGCATCACCTATGTTCCCACGTTCCTGACGTCCGCTGGAAAGCTCAGCGAAAGCGACTCGCTTGGGCTCTCCACTGCGGCGGCGGTCGCCGTCATCCTCGTCACGCCCTTTGCAGGCATCTTGTCCGACTGGATTGGCCGGAAACCCGTCCTGATCGCTTTGAGCCTGCTGAGCGCAATCTTGCCGATCACGCTCTTTCAGTTGATGGCTGGCGGGTCGGCTTCATACGCGCTTTTGGCGGCAGTGATCCTCGCTTGTGTGGCGGGCGCGGTCAGCGCGGTCGGGGCCATTGCGACCGCCGAACAATTCCCGGGCGAAGGGCGCATCAGCGGCTTGGCCTTGGGGGCGACGACGGCCACCGCGATCTTCGGCGGGCTCACCCCTTATGTCGCCCAGGTCCTGACGGAGCGAACGGGTTGGATCATGGTCCCGGGCGCCATGATCGCGGTCGTGGCCATCCTGGCGCTTCCGGTATTGGTGACTTTGCCGGAGACGGCGCCGACGAGATAAGGGGGTGGCGCGAGAACGACACCAGTGTGCGGAGTATCACAGCGCCACACGCCGATTTATGATCGGATAAGGGTATTCCGATTCTATTATTTGTGGCGAAGCCAAATGTATTTGCGGCGAAGCCAAATGGACGGCCGATCTCGAGGCCAGCTCAAGCATTGTCGTGAGCCGTGTTGGGGGGTAGGAGGAACGCAATGAAGCGAGAGCGCATCCTTGACCCGTGCGACATTTTTAAAAGTGCCTCCCATTGGCGCATGCGAGCCGAGGAAATGCGGACGCTGGCTGACGATTGTCTCGATCCGACGGCAAGAGCGATGATGCTCAGAATCGCGGCGGATTACGACCGGCTCGGCAGGTACGCAGATGACAAGACTTCTATCGAGTCTGTGATGTTTAGAACCGCGGCGGACTATGAAAGTCTGATCGGGCACGCAGCGGCTTCCGAAGCGGCTAATCACCGAGCGAAGAGACGACTTGACGGGCTGGCCGCCGAAGCGCCGCCCTTGCTCACGGAACCAGGACGCCAGGGTTCATGATTCCGGCCGGGTCGAGCGCGCTCTTTGCCGCAGCAAAGGCCTTGCCGAACAGGTCGGGACGTTGCGTGCGATACCAGGGCATGTGGTCGCGCCCGACGGCGTGATGATGGGTGATCGTGCCGCCGGCCGCGATCAGCGCGTCCGAGGCGCGGGTCTTGATATGCCGCCATTGCTCGATGAGGCGACCGGCATCGCCGCGCACATTGAAGGTGTAATAGACGGCCGGCCCGTCCGGATAAACATGGGTGAACCGCACCGAGACGGTTCCCGTGCGGCCCGTCGCCTCGACAAGCGCGTCTTTCGTCGCCTTGCACACCGCCTCGTGGAACGCCTCGAACCTGTCCCAGGTGATGGCGGTTTCGAACGTGTCATTGATGACACCCAACGGCACGGTCAACTCGCGCGCGTAGGGCATGCGGATGAAGGCGGTGCGCCAGCGCAAGGCCGCCGCCTCATCGCCATGGCGGCGCCCGCCGCAGTCAGCCATGAGCTCAGTCGCGCGCGCCATCCAGGCGTCCACCGGATGATCGGCGGATTCGAAGGCGAGCACGAGCAGGCTCTCCTCATAGGCATTGACGCCATAGGCGCCCGCTTCGTGATTGTCGATGACGCGCAGGTTCGATGGGTAAAGCCCCGCCTGTGAGACGGCGCGCACCGCCCGCGCGGCGGTGAAGAAATCGGGGAAGCCGAACACGGAATCGGCGCGGAAGCGCGGCCGCCCCTGCAAGCGCATCCACGCCTCTGTGATTACGCCCAGCGACCCCTCCGAACCGATCATGATGCGGTCGGGACTGGGGCCGGCGCCCGAGCCCGGCAGACGCCGCGACTCCATGATTCCCGCTGGCGTCACCGTGCGCAGGCTTTCGACGAGATCGTCGATATGCGTGTAGAGCGTGGCGAAATGGCCGCCCGAGCGGGTGGCGATCCAGCCGCCGAGCGTCGAGAACTCGAAGCTTTGCGGATAGTGGCGCAGAGCGAAGCCATGTGGCTTCAACGCCGCCTCGATTGCGGGGCCAAGAATGCCGGCCTGGATGCGCGCGGCGCGGCTCGTCGCATCCACTTCGAGCACGCGATTGAGACGCCGCATGTCAAGGCTGACGGCGCCCGCAAAGCCATCGCCAACCACCGGCTCGACGCCGCCCACCACGGACGAGCCGGCGCCGAACGGAATGACAGCGACCCTTGCATTGCTCGCCCAGTCGAACACGGCAGCGATGTCGGCTTCGTTCTCCGGGAGTGCGACGAAGTCGGGCGCGTTGGCGAAATCACGGGCGAAGGCGCGCACGGTCTCGGGGTAAGATTTGCCGTAAGTGTGCAGGAGCCGTTCGTGCGGATCCTGCGTGAGAAGGTGAGCGAGCGCGGCGGGCGCTGAGATGCGCGGCGCGCGCAGCGTGATCTCGGAGGCTTGCGGTGCAGTGGCGGGGCGCGCCTCGGCGCCGAGTTTTTCGGCGACGAAGCGGGAGACGCGCGAGCGTTCGGCCTCATCAAGGCCCTCGCCCTCACGTCCCCAGCCGTAGAATTTGAGCCGGTGATCCATGACGTTCCTCCGCAGGCGCGACGGCGTACGCCGTCGTTGTTATTTCAGCGGTAGCACGCGCAACCTTGTTCGCGCCGGATCGACAGTCAGCAGCGCCCCTTCCTCGAGCTCTGCAGCCATTTGTCTTAAGGCCTCAATCAGCGTCCAGCCGCATATCGCAACGCCTGCAGAATGTCCTCGCGTTCGAGATACGGAAAATCGGTCAGGACATCGTCGATACCGCGGCCTGCCCCGATTTGTCCCACGATCATGCCAACAGTGACCCGCATGCCACGGATACACGGCTTTCCGCCCATCACCTCCGGGCGCTGGGTAATACGATCTAGCGGTTCCACCAGAGTCTCCTCCTCGGCCGACGTGCGATTCTACGGACACTCGATGGTGGCGACAAGCTCCGTATGCGTTCGGGCCCTCGGGCGCCGCCAAGCGGCGGCTCGCGCTTGGGGTTTACTGACCCTCCGCCGCCTCGCGCATCGCAGCCCACACAGCGGCGAGGTCCACCTCTTCCGTCGTCAGCGCGCCGATCGAAACGCGCGCCATCCAGCGCCCGTCGAGCACGGCCGGCGTGAGATAGGCCGCGCCGGAGCGATTCACCGCCTCGACCCAGGCCGTCGTGTGGGCGTCGAGCGCGTCACCCTCGAGACCTTCCAGTTCGTGGCGCACGCACACCGTCTGCAAGGGCACAGGAGCGAGCACGCGCCAGCCCGGCGTCGCGGCGACCTTGTCCGCGAGCCAACGCGCGTTGGCCATGTCGCGCCTCAGCCGCTTCTGCAATCCGCTCACCCCCTGTTCGCGGATGATGAACCACAGTTTCAGCGCACGGAAGCGGCGCCCGAGCGGGATGCCCCAGTCGCGCAAATTCTTGACCTGCCCGTCGACGGACGATTGCAGGAAGCTGGGGTTGGTCGACATCACGCGCATCAGATGCTCGGGATCGCGCACATGATAGACCGAGCAATCGAAGGGCGCGCCGAGCCACTTATGCGCGTTGATCACGAGTGAGTCCGCGCCCTCGACGCCCTCCCACATCCATCGGCACTCGGGCAGGATCATCGCGCTGCCCGCCATCGCGGCGTCCACATGCAGCCAGACGCCATGGCGCCGGGCGATCTTGGCTATGGCCGCGATCGGATCGATCGCCGTCGTCGCCGTCGTGCCGACGGTTGCAACGATCGCGCACGGCAGATCGCCGTTCGCCAGATCCTCGGCGATCATTTCGGCGAGCGCGTCCGCGCGCATCGCGTATTCGGCGTCGAATGGAACGAGGCGCAGATTATCACGTCCGAAGCCGGCGAGCAGCGCGCCCTTGTCGACCGAGCTGTGGGCATGCGCCGACACGTACACGCGCGGCGTGCGCGCTTCGCCCTGCAGGCCGCCACGCGCCAGCGCGTAGTTGGTCGCCCGCTCGCGCGCGCAGATGAGCGCGACCAGCGTGCTCGTGGACGCCGTGTCCTGGATCACGCCGCT
>DATCEJ010000513.1:0-4936 GCA_036510135.1 Roseiarcus sp.
TCGCGCAGATCGAAGGGCTTCGGCAGATATTCGTAGGCGCCGCGCTCCGAGGCTTTGATCGCCGTGATGAAGGTGTTCTGCGCGCTCATGACGATGATCGGCAGATCAGGCCGCATCCGCTTGATGCGCGGGAGGAGGTCAAACGCGTTATCGTCGGGCATGACGACGTCGGTGATCACGAGATCGCCCTCACCCGACGCCACCCAGCGCCAAAGCCCCGCGACCGTCCCGGTTGCCCGGACCTCGTAACCGGCGCGGGTCAGCGCCTGATTGAGAACGGTGCGGATCCCTGCGTCGTCGTCGGCAACAAGAATATGCCCTGACGGCATCCCCATTAGCTCCTTCGCCCCCACGCTCGGCCGATCATCTCGCCGCCGCACGCGGCGAGCGCAGCGGCATTAGCACGCGAAACATTGTCCTGCGCGGATGCGATTCGCACTCAATGATGCCTCCGTGGTCGCCAATCAGCTTGGCCACCAGTGCAAGACCCAGACCAGAGCCTTGGGCCTTCGTCGTAACGAAGGGATCGAACAAGTTGCCAAGGATCTCAGGGGCGATGCCCGGGCCATTGTCGCGAACGCAGATCTCGAGCGGCAGTCCTATTGATTCCGCGCTCGGTGTCGTGCGCAGGCGCACGCCCGGACGGTACGCCGTTGTGAGTGTTATCTCACCCTCGATACTATCTTCTCCAATAGCTTCAGCCGCGTTCTTTACCAGATTGAGGACCACCTGGATGAGCTGATCGCGAGATCCCATGACATCCGGGAGCGAGGGGTCATAAGCCTCGACAAAGCGGATATGACGCGCGAACCCGGCCTGAGCCAGACGCTTCACGTGGTCTAAAACGGCGTGGATATTCAGGCTTTCCCATTGCGACGGCGTGGAGACGGAGAACGATTGCATACGGTCGACGAGCTTCACGATCCGATCGGTCTCGTCGCAGATCAGCCGCGTCAGCGCGCGATCCTCGTCGCTTGCGCCAGCCTCCAGCAATTGAGCGGCGCCCCGGATGCCGGAGAGCGGGTTTTTAATTTCATGTGCGAGCATGAGACCCAGCGCGCTGATTGAGCGAGCTGCGCTGCGATGCGTCAGCTGCCTGTCTATTTTTTCGGCAATCGCACGTTCCTGCAGCATAATCGCGACGGAATCGTCTGTTCGCGACAGGGGCGCGACAAAAACATCGACATCTCGGCTACCGATCCGAGGCGTGGAAACGTCGATTTTATAACCGTTAACGGTCGCGCGATTGCTCAGCGCGTCGGCGACGAGAGCCAAAATGGGGGAGTCGGACGGAAAAAGGTCCGTGAGGCGCGAGCGCAGCAACGTTCCGCGCCCCATATCGAAGAACGTCTCGGCGGCTGCGTTGACGTCGATTACCATACCCTGCACGTCGACCGTGAGCAGCGGCTGGGCCAGCGCGTTCAACACTTTCGCGGCGTCCGGGCGCCGTTGAGCTGGGTGCGCGGTCACGCCGCCTCCCTTGCCCCATCGCAATCAAAGACGTCGACGAGCAAGCGCCGGGCCTGAACCGCGTCGTCACTCGTCACCAGCTTAAGCCGAAGCGTCGCATTCGTTCCGGCCTGATCGGCATAGGCCGCCAGATGCTTTCGCGCATGGCGAAGTCCGGCGCGGGGGCCGAGCTTGCCAACGAGCCAATCGAGATGTTCGAGCGCGGCCTCGCGGCGCTCGTCTCCGGAAGACTCACGCACCGGGCCGCCGTCATCGAGAGCACGCGCCAGGGCGCCGACCAGCCAGGGCGCGCCGACAGCCGCGCGCCCGACCATCACGCCCGCCGCGCCGGAGAGGGCGAGCATGGTCCGCGCGTCTTCCGCCGTCGCGCAATCGCCATTGACGATGACTGGGATCGCGACCGAACTGACGACCGCTCGAACGGCGGCCCAATCGGCGCGACCGTCATAGAATTGGGAGCGCGTGCGGCCGTGAACGGTGGCCATCTGCGCCCCGGCCCGTTCGGCTCGCCGCGCCAGTTCCGGCGCGTTCAACGAGGTTTCGTCCCAGCCTAGGCGCATCTTGACGGTCACGGGAACCGAAACCGCATCGACCACCGTCGCGATCAGGCGTTCGGCGTTATCCAGATCGCGCATGAGGGCCGCGCCGGCCAGAGCCCCCGACACCCGCCGCGACGGGCAACCCATGTTGATGTCGACCAGAACGGCGCCCGCGTTGACCACCCTGCGCGCAGTTTCCGCCAAAGCCCCCGCTTCGCAGCCCACGATCTGAACCGCGTGGGGAGACAGCCCCTCGCCCTCGGCGCGCACGGAGGCTTCCGTTTCGCCGCGGAGAAAGGTCTCGGCCGCGACCATCTCGGAAAAGACAAGCGCAGCGCCGAAGCGGCGCGCAATCCGCCGCATCGCCAGATCGCTAATCCCCGACATCGGGGCGAGCAGCGCCCGCCCGTCGATCCGGATTGGTCCAATCGTGATCGTCGGGGAGACGCCTAAATTTTGGGCGCTACTCATTCTGCCTACACTCTAGTCAGTTGCACTGCGAAGGCAAGTGGTGTGCGTCGCAAAACAACCTGTGTTTCACGCGCTGTCGCCGGGGCTGGCAAAGAGATGGTCGCTGCGGCCGCTCAGCCAGTAGGCCGCAAGGCCGATCCACTCATGTACGGCGATCTCGAAGATCCGCAGGTTTCGCACCGGCTCGAACGTCAGCCTCAGATCATCGGGCCAGCGACCGCGCGTGCGAAAGGCAACCGGATAGGCGATCGGATGAAATCCGGCTTTCTCGAAGATGCCCATTGAGCGGGGCATATGAAAGGCGGAGGTGACGATGATCCAGCGCTGGGAAGGTTGCGGATGAACGATCGCTGCGGTGAAGCGGGCGTTCTCATCGGTATTGCGTGATTTGTCCTCGATCGTCACCCGCTCCGGCGCAATCCCCATTTGCGACATGAGCGTTCGGGCTTGCAGCGCTTCTGTCGATTTCTCGCCGGCGAACGACGAACTGCCGCTGGTATAGACGACCCGCGCCTGCGGATAGCGCTTGGCCAAGACCACGGCCTCGGTCAATCGTTCGCCGCCCTCGTCGAATACGGTCTCCCGGCGGGCTTTGCTCACTTCGCTGTCGATCGCCCCGCCGAGCACGATAATCCCCTCTGGAGGAGGTAGATCTGGCGGCGGTAGGGGAAAGCGGTCCTCCAACGGCGCGATCAGGAGCTTACCCACCGGCAAAGTCGCCGCCGCGACCAGAACGAGGATCGCGGCCAGCGCCAGCCTGCGCCCGAAGCGCGCGCGCCGGCCAAAGCAGAGCAAGACGCCAATCAGCACACCGAACAACAAGAGGTTGATCGGCGAGGCGATCATCCAGAATATTTTCGAGGCGAAGAAAAACACTTGATGCGCGCTCCCCATGATCGCGCCGCTTCATGGCAAGGGCGGAGGCTTGTCGCAAGCCGCGCCGTCGCCTACCCTTATCCTTTCAGCCCAAAGGATCCCGATGAAGCCTGTAAGCGATGTTGTCGCAGCAATCGGCCGCACGCCGCTCATCAAGCTTCGCGCCGCCTCCGAGGCCACGGGTTGCACAATTCTCGGCAAAGCGGAGTTCATGAACCCGGGCGGCTCGGTCAAGGATCGCGCGGCGTTGGCGATGATCAGTGACGCGGTCGCGCGCGGCGCGTTGCGCCCTGGCGGGGTGGTCGTCGAAGGCACGGCCGGCAACACGGGCATCGGCATTGCGATGGTGGCGAGCGCGCTCGGCTACCGCGCCGTGATCGTCATTCCCGACACCCAGGCGCAGGAAAAGAAGGACATGCTGCGCCTTGCCGGCGCCGAGTTGATCGAGGTTCCCGCCGTCCCCTACTCCAACCCCAACAATTACGTGCGCTATTCGGGGCGTCTCGCTGAGGCCCTCGCCAAAACCGAGCCCAATGGGGCCGTCTGGGCTAACCAGTTCGACAATGTCGCCAACCGGCGCGGCCATTATGAAACGACCGGGCCGGAGATCTACGACGATCTCAACGGCGAGGTTCATGGTTTCGTCAGTGCGGTCGGCAGCGGCGGGACCCTGGCAGGCGTCGGCATGGCTCTCAAAGAGCGCAACGCAAACATCAAGATCGCGCTCGCTGACCCTTTGGGCGCGGCGCTCTACTCGTTCTATACGATGGGGGAACTGAAGAGTTCCGGCTCTTCCATCACCGAGGGCATCGGCCAGAACCGGATCACCGCCAATCTGGAAGGCGCGCCAGTCGATTTCGCCTACCAGATCCCCGACGAGGAGGCGCTGCCGATCGTGTTCGATCTGGTGGTTCAGGAAGGGCTGCTGCTCGGCGGCTCGTCGGGGATCAACATCGCCGGCGCCATTCATCTCGCTCGCGAGCTGGGTCCCGGCCACACGATCGTGACGCTGCTCTGCGATTCCGGCACGCGATACGCCTCCAAGCTCTTCAACCCGGCCTTCCTGCGCTCGAAGCATCTCCCGGTTCCCGATTGGCTGGAGGCCAAAGGCAGCGCGCCTCAGGTGTTCGTGCAATGACGCAGGCGCTCTTTCGCGAAGACGCGTATCTAGCCGAGACGGAAGCGACCGTGCTCTTGTCCGAACCGCGTGGCGTTGCGCTCGATCGCACCGTCTTCTATGCGCAAGGCGGAGGCCAAAGCGGCGACAAGGGCGCCTTGTTGCTCGAAGACGGGATCTTGGTTCCGATCGTCAATACGGTCTACGACGCGGATTGCGCGACCATTCTGCATGTCCCCGCGGAGGGGGCCGCCCTGCCCCTCCCCGGCTCGCGGGTGATCGCCCGCCTCGACTGGGAGCTGCGCTACAAGCGCATGCGCGCCCATACCGCGCTGCATCTGCTTTCGGTCGTCGCGCCCTATCCGGTCACGGGCGGATCGGTCGGCGACGCCGAGGGTCGGCTCGATTTCGATTCGGGCGAAGCTGTGCTCGACAAGGCGGAGATTGAAAGCCGGCTCAACGA
>DATCEJ010000514.1:0-2024 GCA_036510135.1 Roseiarcus sp.
TGATACGGGAAGACCGAGCCGTCGACCGCGTCTTCGCGTCCCCCCGCGTTCGTCACAAGCGGCACTTTATCGGCGCGGATTCTCTCCGAGGCCGCGACGTCGAAGCCGCTAGACGTGCCCATAAGGATGGCGACCGGTGCGCCGTCATAACCATTCTTGTAGCGCTCGTAGCATTCGAATCCGCGCTCGAGCGTGTAGGCCGTCTCGCATTCCTGAACGAACACTTTGACGCCGTCGACGCCGCCCTCAACGTCGTTCGCGTAAGTGAGGTAGTCGCGAATGCCGGCCCATTGTGGAATTCCCGACGATGCGTATGGGCCAGTGCATAGGAGAGCAACGGATAGAGCTGCTGTCCGTCATGTTCGCCGGCTCGCGCCGAGATCGCGAGGCTTGTCGAGCCGAGAAGAAGCGCGCCTAGGAGCCCGTCTGCTTAAGCCTTGCGCGATGGGGTTTGAAGCGCTGGGGCGGCGGCGTTCCGGGTATTTTTTGTTCCTGGTTCACGCCTTCCGGGGCCTATCCGGTTGCGAGGGCGACGGGAGAGGGAGTCCGCCCCTGAGCGAGCTTCAGGACATTGTGGGCGAGGCAGACGAGGCCCCATTCGGCGGCGACCTTGTCGAGGCCGCGCAACAGGAACTGGCGGAAGCCGCGCGCCTGCTTGATCTGCCCGAACACCGGCTCGGGCAGCTGCTTTCTCAAGCGATAGGGGCTTTGGTGGCCGCCGGCCCTGATTTTTTCCCGCATGGCGGCGAGGCGCGCGCCGCCGCCTTCTCCTTCCGCGGCGTGCCTGGCCCGCCCCGGCGCGATATAGGCGTCGATCTCGCGTTGCTCCATCGCCGCAAGGTTGGCGTCGGAGCAATAGCCGGCGTCCGCCGACATTTGCGCCGGCTTCTTGCCCAAATTGGCCTCGATCGCCTCGACCATCGGCGCCAATTGATGCTGATCGCTCTGATTGGCGTCGAGCCGGTGGGCGACAATCACCTGGGCGGTGGCGTCCACCGCCGCCTGCGCATTGTAGCCCTGGATGAAGCCGTCCTTGGTTTTCATGATCCGGCTCTCGGCATCGGTGAAGTTCTTCTGTGCTTTGGGATCGGGCTCTTCCGAGGGCGGGGCGGCGGGCTTTCCCGGTTTCTTGCGGCCCTCGGCCCTGCCCCGTTCCTCGGCCTTCTCCCGCGCCTTGGCCTCAGCGAGAGCCTTCGCCTCGGCCTCCAGTTCGGCCTTCGCCGCCCGGATCTTTTCGGCGCGCTTCTGCTTGTCGGCGACCCAATCGGGCAGTTCCTCGCCGCTCCTGTCGCGCCCGAAGGCCTTGTCCTCCCCGGCGTCGGCGGCTTCCGCGGCGCTCAGCCATCGCTCGACCTCGGCCTCCAGTTCGGCCGCCCGCTTGGCCATCCGCTCGTAGCTCATCGCCTTGTGCTTGGAGGCGTTCGCCTTGATCTTCGTGCCGTCGAGCGCCACATGGCCGAGCTTCGCAAGCCCCGCCTGCTCGCACAGCTTGAGAACCTGCCCAAACAGGCCGGCGAGCGCCTGCAAATGCCGCTTGCGGAAGTCGGAGACGGTGCGGAAATCCGGCGGATCAAGCCCGACAATGCTCATGAAGTCGACCCGTTCGCGCGCCGCCTTGGCGATCCGGCGCGACGAGTAGACGCCGCTGCAATAGCCGTACAGCAACAGCGCCGTCATCATCGCCGGATCAAACGGCGGCTGCCCGCGCTCGCTCGCGTAAGCCGCCTCGATCGCGCGAAGGTCGAGATCCTCCAGCACCAGCGCTAAAACAAAGCGCGCCAGGTGGTCCTCGCCGACAAAGTCCCGCACGCTTGCCGGCAGCAGCAGCGGTTGGTCGATCGTCCAGGCGCGGAACGTCTTGCTCATCAGCAAAGCCGAATCCGATTCGCGCCGCCCACGCCACCAAAATCCGCTATTTCTCGGACAGGCTCCTAGCTTTCGAAAAAGCGTTCCAGATCCGGGCGGCGCTCGATGATGGCTCGCGCCCGCTCCTGCAGCTTGCCGTTCACCCGCTCGAGGAATGG
>DATCEJ010000515.1:0-2085 GCA_036510135.1 Roseiarcus sp.
ATTTGTCGACCAGATCCGCAGGCGAATCGTAGCCGAGCTGCCCATTCAAGCCGACTTCCTCGAATTCGTGGTAGAGCGCATTGGCCTTCCGCAAATAATGCGGATCGCCGAGCTGACCAATCAGATCCGCGGCGCGCAGCAGCGCGGCATCCTCGTGGACGTCATGGTCGTCAGCCGATGACGAGTAGGGAAAGCGCGTATGAGATATGGCGTTTGCGACCCGAGCGCCATCAAGCTCGTCGATCGACGCCAGGCGGTCGAGCACGAACAGCCTTGATCGCTCGACGTGGTAGGGCGCGAGGGCGGCGTCGGAGCAGCCGCGCGGCAAGGTGACCTTGTGGCCAGCCGCGTCGATAACGTAGCCGTCAGGCCCGTCGCCCTTGAGCACGCCGCGAACGTAGCCGATGTCATGGGTGAGGCAGGCGACGATAAAGTGCGAGTAGTCGTCCGGAGTCGAGTCGGTGAGGAGCGCGCGGCCCTTGAAGATATCGTGGCCCGCGAGGGTGACGAGCATGGTGTGCTCGACATTGTGGTAAAGGGCGTCGCTGTTGCCGATGCATTCGAGCGCGAGCCGCGCCGCGAATGGAATGATCTCGGCGAGCCGCGCATGCGAGACGCCAAACCGGTCTCTGATGTCGTCCGCTAGATACGCGCCAAGCGCTTCGGCCGCCAACCCGGGCATCGTGATCATCATGGATCACTCCGACGGTCGCAGCGGTGAACATGCGCGATTGACGCCGCCGGACCTCTTTGGGCGCGCCTCGGGTTGAACATGCCCGGCAGTCCCTGAATTTCCATAAGAGACGGTCTCTTTCATGCGCTTAGTGACGGCCAGAGCGCAAGGCCCATGGCCAATGAGCGCGCCCTGCCGGCATGAGGGCGAGGGTGGTCGGCGCTGCCTCGCGCCCCGCGATTGACACGGTGAGGAACAGGGGGGAAGGTCGCCCGAGGGGGGCCGTGAGAATCGTCAAGACCTTCGTCCTCGCCTTTGTGGTTGTCGAACGAAGGAGCTGGCGGTGAGCAAAACAATTCGGGGTGTCCTGGCGACTCTTGCAGCGTCAGCGGCTTTGGCCGGCTGCATGGCCATGGGCGCGCAGGAGAAGGAAGGGCAGCTGGCGGCGGCGGGCTTCGTCCGGCAAACGGCGGATACGCCGCAGAAGGTGGCCAAGCTTCAGGCGTTGCCGCAAAACACGATCGTCTTTTCGCAGCGCAAGAAAGGCAACGTCTACATCTATGCAGACGCGGCGGGCTGCAACTGCGCCTTCATCGGCAACGACGCCGCCTATCAGCAATATCAGCAGATTCGCACAGCCAACAACATCGCGCAGATGCAAGAGACGACCGCCATGCTGAACCAAGACGCCGCGATGGATTGGGGTGGCGTATGGGGGCCGTACGCCCCGGGCTGGTATTGACGTCGGCGGCTCCGTCCGATTGCGGCTCTTATTTTGCGCGTATTCGCCCTCGTCGTGAGCCCGAGGTCGCGCGGTGGCGTTTGATTACGCCGCCGCCGAGGCCTGGTCGAATAATTGGGCCTGGGGTCTCCCGCTCATCGTGCTCACGGTGCTCGTCCACGCCTTCAGCCTGGTTGTGATCCGCGACCGGGTCGTGCTCGAACTGCCGTTGCTTTTGCGGGCGCGCCGGTCCGAGTCTGTGCTTGCCGTTCTCATGATCGTCACCGTGCTGCTGCTGACGGTCTTGCACGCGGTTGAAGCCAGCGCCTGGGCGGGCGCCTATGTCGCCCTCGGAGCGCGCGCCGATTTTGCTTCAGCCATGCTCTACTCGCTCAGCGCGATGACGACCTACGGTCACGCCGACGTCTTCCTGGCGAAGCACTGCAATTGATGGGCGCCATAGAGGCTCTGAACGGCATGATGCTGTTTGGTCTGTCGACGGCGTTCCTGTTCGCGGTTCTACGCGAACACTGGCCGACCAGACCGCGACGATAGGGGCCGCGCACAAGTTTACGCGATGCAATGATTTCAGTGGCTTGGCTGCGCTTTTTTGTCAGCTTGTCAGCTTCAAAAAAATTGGGACCATTTTTCCGAACACGCACGAAATGTCCTGAACGAATGCCTCTTTCCT
>DATCEJ010000516.1:0-2975 GCA_036510135.1 Roseiarcus sp.
TGGACAGCGTCGTCGCCACGATGCGCCAGACCGGCGCCGACATGCAGTCGAAATACAAGGAGACGAGCCTGGGTGGCCTCGCGGTCAATTTCGTCGAGTGCTGAGGGGCGGGTCGCCGGATTTGGATTGTCTTGGCGAACCTCGATTCGGTGCCAAAAGGAGGTCGAAACAGGGGCTGGAAAAGCTTGGATTTCCTTGGATTCTCTCGTCCGAATCGAGCCTTTTCAATTGGTTACAGGCGATTCTCGGTGAAAATATTTTGCGCACCCTTCCCGGTCGTCAGGGCAGCGCTCGCCGGTTCTGATGAGCGGTTCGCTTCGCTGTCCATGCCGCCTTCCCAAGGCGGCAGCCGATATTCCCACAGTCGACTTCAGAGTGTCTCTTCTTTAATCTGAGCCCGGTCGATCGCCGGTCCCGAAGCCCTCCCATGATGAGGCCGCCGCGCGTTTCTGGCAAGAAAATGTCGGCAATTGGATCGGCGGTGATGGGCGACCGGCCCCCGCTCTGTTAGCCCGCCCGCGCCCGTACGTAAGCGCGTTCGCCGGTTCTCGGGCAAGACCAGACTTCCACCATCTCGCCGGATGGCGGATCGAGGAAGCGTTCGCCCGTAAAGCTCCAGTCGGGTCCAGGCGGAGCATCAAGTGGGCGGCGCTTGTAGCCGCCCTTGCGGAAGACGAACCAGATCAAAAGGAGCGCGAGACCGAAGCCGAAGGGCAGGAAAAACACGATCATGAAACGGGTTCGATCACCGCCGCGGTGCCGTAGGCGACGATCTCGCTCATCGTCTGGCCGATCTCGGCGCTGTCGTAGCGCATCATCACGATCGCGTTGGCGCCCATGGCGGTCGCGTTCTCGACCAGCCGATCCAGGGCGTGGCGGCGCGCCTCCTCGAGGAGCCGCGTATATTCGTGGATCTCCCCGCCAACGATGGTGCGCAGACTGGCCATGATGTTGCCGCCCAGTCCGCGGCTGCGCACGACGACGCCGAAGCACTGTCCGAGCGTCTGGACGGTGCGGTGGCCGGCGATATTTTCAGTGGTGGCGACGATCATGCGCGAACCCTCCGGAGCAATCTGCCCGTTCGGGCGAGGTTCGCACACCAAGCCTAATCAACAGTTGCACAGCCACCGTCATCGCGAGGAGGCCGAAGGCCGACGCGGCCATCCAGGAGTCGCCGGGCGCTCCACGGCCCCTGGATCGCCACGTCGCTGTAGCCCGTCGAGAGACGGGGCGTCTCTCGACGCCCGGTGGCTCCTCGCGATGACGGGATCGGCCCTTGGGCCGCGCTATTTGCCGATTGTCGCCGCCCCGGCCATGCACGCGACTTCGTCCTGCGACCCGGCGCCGCCGGAACAGCCGATTGCGCCGATCAGCTTGCCGTCCTCGACCAGAGGGATGCCGCCGCGCGAGCCTATGACATCGTCAATCGTCAAGGCCCGAATGTCGCCTTTCTGAATTGCCTCTTCGAAGACTTTGGTCGGACGGCGGAATTTGGCCGATGCACGCGCCTTATGCTCAGAGACCGCGATCGAGCCGAGCTGGGCGCCGTCCATGCGCCCGAAGGCGACGAGATTGGCCCCGGAATCGACGACCGCCACATTCAGCGCCCAGCCGTGTTTCTCCGCTTCCGCCGTGGCGGCGGCGATCGCGGCTTGAGCGCGCGCGAGCGAAATCGGCGCGCCATACGGAATGTTGAACGGCATCTTGTCGGGGACGACGTCGAGCGGATTGGCCTGCTGCGCGGCTGCCGCGCCGGAAAAGCCAAGACAAGCCGTCAAAATCGCCGCGCGCAGCGTGAGCATCATGGTCGTTCCTCCCCAATGCTTCCGACAAGGATCATTGCGCCGCTCAGCGCCGCTCGGCAAGAAGCCGCGAGGCGGTTCATGACGCTTTACGAAATCACCGATCCGACTTAGTTTTCTTAATGACGCCCTCCGGGCGGTTTGGAACAGGGTCAACTCATGCTTGCCGCGCGAACTCTTATCCTGATCGGCATCGCGAGCGTGGGCCTCGTGGCCACCGAGGCGTCGGCGGGATCCCTGTTCAATTTTCCGTTAAGCTTGCCCGGCGCGCCGCCGGCGCCCGATCCTCAGACCTTTTTGCCGCCGGATGCGGATCCGAACTATTCGACGCCGGGAGGCTTCGACCAAGACGTCGACATGACCCACACGACCCGCAAGGAGGTCAATGATCCGACGGGCCAGCCGGCGGGCACGCTCACCATCAATACGCGCGAACGCAAGCTCTATCTCTCGGAGGGCGCCGGGCGGGCGCTGCAATATGGGATTGGCGTCGGGCGCCAGGGCTTCGCCTGGAAGGGCATGGCCGAGGTCGGCCGAAAGTCGTTCTGGCCGGGATGGACTCCGCCCCCGGAAATGATCGATCGGCAGCCGGGCCTGCCACGGCACATGGACGGCGGCATGGAAAATCCGCTCGGCGCGCGCGCCCTCTACCTGTTTCAAGGCAAGAAGGACACGCTCTTTCGCATCCATGGAACAAATGAGCCGAACTCGATCGGCAAAGCCGTGTCGTCCGGATGCATCCGGATGCTCGATTCCGACGTGATCGACCTCTACGGCCGGGTCGCGAAGGGGACGCCGGTCGTCGTGTTGTGAGCTTCTAGTCCGCGACAGTGAATACGGCGCACGGGGCGGCGATGCCGCGCAAGGCGTGGGTTCCGAGCGGGATCAGCAGCGCTCTGGTTTCGGCGGCGAAAGCGCCCGAGATCAGGATCGTTTGCTCGAGGGGACGGCATAGCCCCTCAAGCCGACTGACGAGATTGACGGCCGGGCCGATGGCGGTGAAGTCCAGCCGGTCGGCGGCGCCGATATTACCCCAAAGCATTGCGCCGAGATGCAGCGCCACGCCAAACGGCAGAGGCGGGAGTCCATCCCGCGCCCGCGCCTCGTCGAGATGGGCCATTCCGTTCCGCGCGGCGCCGACCGCCTTGAGCGCCGCGTCGCAGGCGTTGCGTG
>DATCEJ010000517.1:0-2297 GCA_036510135.1 Roseiarcus sp.
GCCTGAGCCTCGGCACGAAAGCGGGCGCATTCAGCAAATCGAGCGGATCGATCCTGCCGATGGTCTCGAAATAGCTCGACACTGCGCGCTGGAAGGCGCTGGGCTCACGTCCTATCCCTTGCGAGAACAGCGTCTGCTCAAGCACTTCCAGAGTGAGGCGCGACATCAGCGCGCCGACATCCGCCACGGCTCCGTCGCGCCGCTGGCTCATTCGCTCGACCGCGGCGCGTCCAACCCGATGGACGGCCGGAGCAAACTCCGCAGTTTGACGTGGCGAGAACAGCGGCGCAAGCGCGCGGCGCTGAACGCGCCAGTCCTCGCCCTCGGCGGTCAGCAATCCGTTGCCAAGTCCAGGCCGCAGGATGCGAAGCTGGAGATCGTCTTTGCGGTAGTTAGCGGCATTGTCGAGAAACACACGTCGAACGGCCGCCGGATCATGGACAGCGGCGCGCAGCCCGAAAATGGTGCGGCCAATGGAGACCGGCCGCTCGAAATCCTGCTCGCACCAGACCTCTATCGGATTGCGCTGCAAGGCGAGGAGGATCGACAGCGACCCCCGCGGCCTGGCGGGCCGGCGCGGATAGGGCGGTACGAAGGGCCTAGAGACCAGGGTTGCAAGCAACATAGCGTTCGCCTTCAAGGGACGTCTGCGGCCCACATTTAGGCGTCGGGGGACCGCCCAACAGAGGCAAGAGCAAAAATCCGCCTGGCGCCGCGGTCCCGGATCAGAACGCCGTGCGCTGGCGCATCGCCGTCGCGAGCGTGCCATCATCAAGATAGTCGAGTTCACCGCCCACCGGCACACCGTGGGCGAGCCGCGTCACCTTGACGGGATAATCGGTCAGAAGATCGATGATGTAGTGCGCGGTCGTTTGGCCTTCGACCGTGGCGTTGACAGCAAGGATCATTTCGCTCACGCCGCCGTTGGCGATGCGCCCGACCAAGCCCGACAGATTGAGATCGGACGGGCCGACGCCGTCGAGCGCCGACAGGGCGCCGCCAAGCACATGGTAGCGCGCCCGCGTGGCGCCCGCCCGCTCCAGCGCCCACAGATCGCCAACGGATTCGACGACCACCAGCGTCGTCGCATCGCGCTGCTCATCCGAGCAGATCGTGCAGGGATCGCGCGTGTCGATGTTGCCGCAGACCGAACAGGTCAAGATGCGCTCCTGAGCGACACGCAACGCGTCCGCGAGAGGCGCGAGCAATGTCTCGCGCTTGCGGATGAGATGGAGCGCCACGCGACGCGCCGAGCGCGGCCCCAATCCCGGCAGACGCGCGAGAAGCTGGACGAGACGCTCGATTTCCGGTCCGGCGACGCTGGTCGGCATCCGGCCTCTAGAACGGCAGCTTCATGCCAGGCGGAAGGGGCAGCCCCGCCGTCAGCGCCTGCATCTTCTCAGCCGCCATGCGGTCGGCCTTGGCTTTGCCGTCGCTGAAAGCGGCGATGATCAGATCCTCAAGCATCTCCTTGTCGGCCGGCGTCAGGAGCGAGGCGTCGATGCGCACGGCCTTAAGCTCGCCTTTGGCGCTGAGTGTGAGACTGACCATGCCGCCCCCCGACTCGCCTTCAACCTCGAGGCGCCCGAGTTCCTCTTGCGCTTCCTGAAGCTTGGCCTGAACCTCCTGCGCTTTTTTCATCATGCCCATGATATCCACGGCGCAATCTCCTTTTCAAACGTCGTCAGCCGGGTCGGCGCTGGAATCCGCGTAACCGACCTCGTCGTCGACCTCGCCCGCCGCCGGGGGTGGCGAGTCCGCCGGGGACGGCGCCTCCGGACGCCGCACTTCGACGATGCGCGCCCCTTTGAATCGATCAAGCACCTTCTGCACCAGCGGATGCGACGCGGCGCTGCTCGTTCGCTCGGCCTCACGCGCCTGCGCCGTCTCGCGCACCGTCGCCGCAGTCGAGCCTGGAACAAGCGCCACCATCCAGCGCTCGCCCGTCCATTCCTGCAGGCGTCGGCTTAGCGTCTGCGCCAGTCCGGACGCGGCCCCTTCGACTAAGGTGAAGGCGATGCTCCCCTGTTCGAAGCGGGCAAGCCGCACCTCCCGCTCAAGCGACTGGACAAGCTGAATGTCGCGTTTGGAGCGCGCGAGGGCGATGACGTCGTCGAAACGGGCCAGCCGCGGGGCCGCGGGGGCCGAAGGCGAAGCCGCAGGCGGCGCGGACGCGACTGGAGCGTCCTCAGTGGCCGCAATCCGCATCGAAGCGCGCTGCCCTCCGCCTCCGGACGGAAGTGGCGGCGCTTGACGCGGACCGTCGGTCGCTTGGCTTAGCTTGCGGATCGTCTCCT
>DATCEJ010000518.1:0-7277 GCA_036510135.1 Roseiarcus sp.
CCCGACTCAGCGGGGACGTGGCTGATGGCGGCGCTGCTGGCTCAGCGACTCATCCAGGCGGTCGCCGTTCTGCTTGGGGTTGCAATCATCACTTTCCTGCTTTTGCACTATCTGCCCGCCGATCCGGCCGCGCTTATCGCCGGCCGCAGCGCCAATGCGCAGATGATCGCCAATGTTCGTCACCAGCTGGGGCTGGATCTTCCCCTGCCGTTACAGTTCTGGCGCTATCTGACAGGCCTCGTGCGAGGCGATCTCGGACGATCCTATATCCAGCGTAGCGAGGTCGCCACGCTCGTTATGGCGCGCATTCCTGCGACCCTGATATTGATGGGCTGCGGCATTCTTGTCGAGGTTGCACTAGGGCTCACCTTTGGCGTCATTGCAGCTATGCGGCGCAACGGCTTCGTCGATCGCGCCGTGATGATGTTCGCGTTTGTCGGCGTCTCGTCTCCGCAATTCGTGGTCGCGCTGCTGCTGCTCTATGTTTTCGCCGCCCGTCTAGGTTGGTTTCCGATGAGCGGCTTCGGCACGCCGGCGCATGTCGTTCTGCCGGCGCTGACCCTTGGCCTCCTGGGCGCTGGATGGTACGCGCGAATGGTGCGTTCGGCGATGATCGACGTCCTCAATCAGGACTACGTGCGCACCGCCCGCGCCAAGGGCCTGAGCGGTTCGCGCGTCGTCCTGAGGCACGCCTTGCCGAACGCGCTTCTGCCGATCGTCGCGATGATCGGGATCGACATCGGTCAGTTCATGGGCGGCGTGGTCGTGGTCGAGGCCGTCTACGGGTGGCCCGGCATCGGACAACTCGCCTGGCAGGCGATCCAGGAAGTGGACGTGCCGATCATCATGGGTGTGACGCTGGTCTCGTCGCTCGCCATCGTGCTCGGCAATCTGCTCGCCGATCTCGTAGCCCCGCTGCTTGATCCGAGAATCCGCGTCCACTGAGTTCAAACGAGAGGGAGAGATGATGAACAGGAAATTGCTTACGAGCGCTGCGATGGCGCTGGTCCTTAGCGCGGGCCTCGCGAATTTTGCCCATGCCGCCGATACGCCCAATCAAGGAGGGACAATTGTCGTCACCTACAAGGACGACATGGCGACGCTGGATCCCGCCATCGGTTATGACTGGCAGAATTGGTCCATGATCAACAGCCTGTTCTCGCGGCTCGTTGACTACAAGTTCGGCACGACAGAGATCGTCCCTTCGCTTGCCGATAGCTGGACCATCTCTCCTGACGGGCTGGTCTACACCTTCAAGCTCAACCCCAAGACCAAGTTCACCAACGGCCGGAAGGTCACGGCGGCGGATATCAAATATTCCATTGAACGCAGCGTGAATCCGAAGACGCAGGGACCGGCCGGCGGCTTCTTCCACTCCATCGTCGGCCAGGACAAGATGGCGGACGGCTCGGCGACGACGATCTCTGGCATCGAGGCCCCCGACGATTCCACGATCAAGTTCACGCTGACCCAGCCCGACGCCACGTTCCTCAACGTGCTCGCTCTCAATTTTGCTTCTGTCGTGCCGAAGGAAGTCGTCGAGGCGGAGGGCGCCGACTTCGGCAGGAAGCCGGTCGGATCGGGCGCATTCAAGCTCGACGAATGGGTGCCCGGCCAACGCCTCGTGTTCTCGCGCAACGTCGATTACTTCCGCGAGCGCCCGAATCTCGATGGCTTCAAAGTCGAAATCGGTCAGGAGCCGCTCGTTGCGATCTTGAGACTCCAGAAGGGCGAAGTCGATATCGCCGGCGACGGCATTCCGCCGGCCAAATATCTGGAGATCAAGAACTCTCCCGACGCCAAGGACTTGATCGTCGACCGCGAACAGTTCGAAACGAGCTACATCACGATCAATACAACCAAGAAGCCGCTGGACGACGTGCGCGTGCGCAAGGCCATTAATATGGCGATCAACAAGGATCGCATCGTGCGCATCGTCAACGGTCGAGCGACGCCGGCTAGCCAGGTGCTGCCCCCACTGATGCCGGGTTACGACAAAGCCTACAAAGGTTACCCTTATGACATCGACGGCGCGAAGAAGCTCATGGAGGAGGCCGGCCTTAAGGACGGCTTCTCGACCACGCTCTATGCAATGAACACCGATCCGAATCCGCGCATCGCCCAGGCGCTCCAGCAGGACCTCGCCGCCATTGGCATCAAGACGGAGATCAAGGCGCTCGCGCAGCCGGAGGTCATCGCGGCGGGCGGCAACAAGGAGCAGGCCGCTCTTACATGGTCCGGCGGCATGGGCTGGATCGCCGACTTCCCCGACCCGTCCGACTTCTACGGGCCCATCCTCGGCTGTGGCGGCGCAATCGCCGGCGGATGGAACTGGTCGTGGTTCTGCGACAAGAGCTTCGAAGACCGGGCGACCAAGGCGGACGCTATGTCGAAGCCCGAGCAGAAGGATGAGCGGTTTAAAGTCTGGTCGCAGATTTTCACCGACATCCAGACAGAGCAAGCGCCATGGGCGCCCGTGTTCAACGAGCGGCGCGTGGTCGCCAAGTCCAGGCGCATGGGCGGATCGGACGCGGTCTACATCGATCCGACCCGCGTCATCGACTATGAAGCCATCTACATCAAGAAATGATCCGCGACCTTGTCCTCGGCACGCGCCGAGGACAAGGTCCCCGGCGCTCGAGCGCCGTGAGACTGGCGATCGGGGGTATCCGGCGACACGCCCCTTCTTGCTGCGCCTGAATGGTATAACGCCTCGCCACGGCCTTGCCGGAGATAGGGCAGCGGCGCCTCGCGATACGACTTGAAGGACATCTTATGTGCGTCGGCTGCAATCATACGATCCATCGCAAGAACCATAATTTCGCCTGGAGCCGCGACTTTGCGCCGGCGCTGAGGTGCAAGTCCGGCGAGACGATCCACTTCGAGTGCCTGGATGCGGGCGACGGGCACTTCAAACGCGGCTCCACTTCCGCCGATGTGGCGACGCTCGATTTCAGCCGCGTCAACCCGGTGAGTGGACCCGTCTACGTGGAGGGCGCGCAACCGGGCGATGCGCTCAAGATCACCTTCCGAAAGTTCATCCCATCGGGTTTCGGGTGGACGGCCAACATCCCAGGTTTCGGACTCTTGGCCGATCAGTTTCCCGATCCCGCGCTCCACCTTTGGACTTACGACCCTTCAACCATGGCGCCCGCGCTCTATGGTCCGAAAGGAAAGGTGCCCCTGAAGGCGTTCGCCGGCGAAGTCGGCCTCGCGCCGGCGGAGCCTGGCCAACATTCCGTGGTGCCGCCGCGCGCGGTCGGCGGCAACCTCGACATCCGCGATCTCGCCGAGGGGACGACGCTCTATCTCCCCGTGGAGGTCGAAGGCGGACTGTTCTCAATCGGAGACACGCATGCGGCGCAGGGCGACGGAGAGGTGTGCGGGACCGCCATTGAAAGCCAGATGGACGTTGAGCTGACGCTCGATCTGGTCAAGGGCGCCAATCTGAAGAGTCCACGCTTCTCAACTCCTGGTCCCGTTACGCGGCATCTCGACGGCGCGGGCTACGAGGCGACCACTGGCCTTGGGCCGGATCTGATGACGGCCACACGGGAAGCGGTCTCGCGCATGATCGATCTGCTTGCGGCCGAGCACGGCCTCAATCCCATCGATGCCTATCTGCTCCTCTCCGTCTGCGGAGACTTGCGCATCAGCGAGGTGGTGGATCAGCCGAACTGGATCGTTTCCTTCTACTTTCCGCGGATCGTCTTCGCCTAAATGGCGGCGCCGATTCTCGCTGTCCGCAATCTCTCCGTCGACGCGCGGACGCCTGAAGGTTTGCGTTCGGTTCTCGAAGGCGTGAGCTTCACGCTTCAGCCCGGTGAGACCTTATGTCTGGCGGGAGAGTCCGGCTCAGGCAAGTCGCTGACGGCGCTTTCCATTATGCGCTTGCTGTCGCTGTCGCTGAAGCCGCGCTCCGGCTCGATTCGTCTCGCCGAACGCGAACTGACGACGCTGAGCGAACGGGCCATGCGGCGTGTGCGCGGCGGGGAGATCGCGATGATCTTCCAGGAGCCGATGACGTCGCTCAATCCTGTCATGAAGGTTGGCGCTCAGCTTACGGAAGCCATTCGCACGCACGACGACGCCGACTCGAGAGGAGCGGAGGTCCGCGCTCTCGCCATGCTTGAAGCCGTGCATATGACCGAGCCCGCACGGCGCATGGGCCAGTATCCGCATGAGCTGTCGGGCGGCATGAGGCAGCGCGTTATGATCGCGATGGCGTTGTCGTGCCGGCCAAAGGTGCTGATCGCCGACGAGCCGACCACTGCGCTTGACGTCACCGTTCAGGCTCAGATCCTCAAGCTCATGCGCGAACTCCGCGCCGACTTTGGCGCGGCTATCCTGTTGATCACTCACGATATGGGTGTCGTCGCAGAAATGGCCGACCGCGTGGCGGTCATGAAGTCAGGCCGGGTCGTGGAACACGGCGCGACTCTCGACATATTCGAGCGTCCGCGCGAGGCGTATACGCGCCAATTGCTCGACGCCGTGCCGCGCCTCGGCGCCTTCGCTGGAACAGACAGGCCGCCGCGGGTGACGTCTGCGCCGCCTATCGCGTTGTCTCGCGACCCGATGCTTTTCGTTCATGATCTCAGTGTGACCTATGGGCGCGCAGCCCGCTGGTTCGGTCGAGGCGAGGCGTCCGCGCCGACGGTCAAAGGCGTCGGCTTTGAGTTGAACGCGGGGCGCACGCTCGGTCTCGTCGGTGAAAGCGGCTCGGGCAAGTCGACAACCGGAAAGGCCGTGCTCGGACTCATTCCCTTCGCGGGCGAAGTCGTGATCGATGGCGTCTCGATCGCCGGCTTGTCTTCCACAGAGATGAGGCCCGTGCGCCGCAAAGCGCAGATGATCTTTCAGGATCCGTACGCGTCGCTCGATCCACGCATGTCGGTCGGCGCCGCGATCGCCGAGCCGTTGACGATCCACTGCGTTGGCACAGCCGCTGAACGGCGCGAGCGCGTCGCGATGCTGCTCAAACGCGTCCACCTTTCCCCCGATCACGCAAGCCGCTACCCGCACGAGTTCTCCGGCGGACAACGTCAGCGCATCTGCATCGCTCGAGCGCTGGCGCTCGAACCGCGCGTCATCGTGGCGGACGAAAGCGTCTCGGCGCTCGACGTGTCGGTGCGGGGTCAGGTGCTAGATCTGCTTCTCGAACTGCAGGAGGAGATGGGCCTCGCCTATCTCTTCATCTCGCATGATATGGCGGTGATCGAGCGTATGAGCCATGACGTCGCGGTCATGCGCGGCGGCGAGTTCGTTGAATACGGAACCCGGCGGCAGGTGTTCGAGAACCCGACCCAGGACTACACGAAGGCGTTGATGCGGGCTGTCCCCGTTCCGATCCCGCGGCGTGAGGCTAGCGATCTCCGGCCTGTGCTGCAGCAAATATGATTATTTGATAATATCGACGGCTTAGGCGGTGGCGGCGGACGCAGTCCTGACGAACCGGTCTGCGCGCCGGCAAATTCCCGTTGACAGGGAAAAGAATCGGGAATTTTCCGCGTTCACGCCCTTTCGCGTGGTCGCGCAGGTTGAATCGGCCCGCTTTTCCTGACGGTTGTTGAGCGCTTCGCTTGGTATGAGAATCGGGAATTCTTGATCAACGAAACGGGAATCTGTGAGCATTGACGGGAAAAAAAGCGCCTGTCCAACCGCCACGGCGCGAAACGCGGCCAGCGCGCAAGACAGACGCGAGTGGCGGGCGCGCATGAGCGCAGGATTGCCAACATCAATCGCGGTGGCGAGCCCAACCCCAGCGTGCGACAAAGGTTGATCAGGCCTATATCTTGGTATCAACTCCAGTTTGACATCTATTTGTTGATTCGGCGCATGCCGGCGCCTCCCGGACGTTCACTATGGCCAAACCAAAGGCTTCTGAAGCGCTGACGGAGCGCGACGTCGCTCGCGCTGTCGCTGGGGGCGAGCCGCCGGAATGGCTCGTCGTCCATTTTCGCCATTGGGCGCCGGCGATCATGATCCAGCGCTCGATTGCGGCTATGGCTTTCACGCGTACGGATGCGCGAGAGCGGCTCACAAACATCGACCGTGCTGCGGAGATCCTCATCTCCGCGGTCGCCTATGCGCCGTCGCGCGAGCTTCTCGAACGGACAGATCTAGGCGCTATCCCTGAGGCTGGCGAACTCGTGCTGGCGCTTAGAGGAGTTCAGAGTAGGGCGCTGTCCGCTCTACAGTCGCCAGGCCTCATGACGGGAGACGGAACGGCGCCGAGGTGTCGGGGTCGGAAAGGGCGACGCACCCTAAAGTTATGGTCGCCGGGATGATCGCGCTTGCCTGGGAAGATATTCGGGGTCGGCGCCCTGGTCCGCGGAATACCGGGGCCTGCGAGGCTGCGGACCTCCTCTGGGGGTATACGACCGTTATCATAGAAAAGGTGCGCTTGGACAAAAGGCTAGGCTTGAATGAGGAGGCGGCGCGGGGGAATGACCGCCTGACCCAATGGCGGCGACACTTCGAGGCGGCGCTCGCCGAGACGCCAATTCTGGGCTCGAACCACAAGGAGTGTATGCGTCATTTGCGCGTAGCCAAGGCGCAAGAGACAAGGGTTCGCGAAGGGTGGAACTCTCCGACTAGCTGAAAGGCGCTGCAAAAAGAGAATTGAGTTTAGGTCCATTCCGCGGGGCGCGCCTTCGTCCCAATCTGCTGGGTAAGCCGGCCTTCGTCGGCGAGTCGGCCATGGGCCGGCTTTCGGAGCAGTTGGAGCGACGCGAGAATGGGCAGCGGCGAGCGCACAGGGCCGGATGGCGACTACGGAATCGGCAGGGGCCGACCGCCGAAGGTGTTTCGCTGGAAGAAGGGGCAGAGCGGCAATCCCGATCGCAAGCTGGCCGGCCGCCAAAGGATTCCGAGCTGATCGAGCGGCTGTTTCGTCGCGCGGTCGCTGTGATCGAGGGCGGCGAAAAGGTCCGCAAGACCGGATTCGAAATCATCTTCGCGCAGCTGATGGCGAAGGAGAGCGCCGGTGATCGCCGGGCGGCGACTACGCGCGACCGCTACCAGCGATTCGCCTTCGCTCACCTAGGCCCGGACGGCGTCCTGCTGCGTTACGCCGAGACCGAATTCACGCGCGCGTTCTCTGCGGATTGGATGCGGGGACGCGAGAGCAAAGGCCAAGGAGACGCAGAGCCCGGCTCGTCACAAGCGCCGGTCGATGTCGGCGAAGAGGTCGCCGAAGCGCTGAAAGCGATGAGGCCATGAGCGACGATCGCCAAGCGACGAACGGCGAGGCGGAGCGCGTCGGCTACGGCCAC
>DATCEJ010000519.1:0-2762 GCA_036510135.1 Roseiarcus sp.
CCCGGCGAAATGTCGGACGCAACGCTCGCCGCCAGCATCAGGGCCGTCGGCATCCTCCAGCCCCCAACCGCCTCGGAGAAGGATCGCGCACTTACGATCGTCTACGGGGCTCGGCGCGTTCGTCTGGCGATCGACGTGGGCCTGAGAGAGATCAACGTCCTCGTCAAAGATCCCGATGAGGATGACCACATGCGCGCGGTCAGCGAAAACGTCGTGCGCGCTCCCATGGCGACCGTCGATCTGTGATGCGCCATCGAAAGCCTCGCTTCCGAGAACTGGACGGAAGAAGCCATCGCCGCCGCGCTCGCCATTCCCGTGCGCCAGATCCGTAAGCTCCGTCTTCTCGCGACTGTCCACCCGGCGATCCTCGACCAGATCGGCGCAGGCGACATGCCAAAAGAGCAGGAGCTGCGCACCATCGCCTCCGCCTCGCGCGAGGATCAGGCCGCCGTCTGGAAGAAGTTCAAGCCGAGGAAGGGCGATGGCGCCGTCTGGTGGCAGATCAACCAGGCGCTGCAGAAGACACGCTTCTTCGCCAGGGACGCCAAATTCGGCGAAGAGGAGCGCGCGCCGCCTTCGGCATCATCTGGCAGGAAGACTTGTTCGCCGAGGGCGACGAGGACAATCGCTTCACGATCGACGGAGAGGCCTTCCTCTCCGCCCAGCGCGCCTGGCGTGAGGCCAATATGCCCAAGAACGGCGTCTGGATCGAGATGGACGAGTACGGCCGCGAGAAATTGCCGCCGAGGGCGCAGCGCACCTGGGCAAAGCCGAAGAGAGGCGACCAGATCGGTTTTGCGATCCAGCCCCGCGACAGCGCGATCCACGAAGTCGTGTTCCGCATGTCCGAGCCGGAGGTCCGGAAAGGCAATGCGCGCGCGGCCAGCCCATCCGAGGACGATGCGCCGGCGTCGAAGAAGACCCGTCCGGAGATCACCCATCGGGGGACAGAAATCATCGGCGCGTTGCGCACGGAAGCTCTGGTTAAGAGCCTCGAAGTCAACGATTGCGACGACGCGACCTTGATCGGGTTGCTCGTCCTCGCCCTCGACGCGCGCAACGTCTCGGTTCAGACGGACGGGGTTACCCGCTCGACGCGGACGAAACTCGTCCAGTCGATCACGGAAGGCGGCCGACTGACCCATGACGCCGAGCGCTTGCGCGTCGTCGCGCGCCAGATGCTCGCAAACGTTCTCTCCTGCTCGCTCGGACGAAGCGGTAGCGGGCTTGTCGCGCGCATCGCAGGCGACTCGCTCGGCGCCGACACCCATATCGGCAATATGGCGACCGAGGACTTCCTCGGCGGCCTGTCCAAGGCGGGTATCGAGAAAGTCGGATCGAGCCTCCGCGTTTCACCGCGCCCGCGCGCCAAGGAGACGCGCGCCGAGGTTATCAAGCAGGCCTCTGGCACGACCTACGTGCATTCGGCGGCCCTGTTCGCGCTGACCGAGGCCGAAATCGCGCTGCATGCCGAAGCGCCGCGCGACTATTCCTGGAGTCAGTACGATCCCAGCAAAGTCGATGAGCGCGGGACCGGCGACGCGGGCGGCGAGAGTGCAAGCGACGACAGCGTGGGCCGTGAAGCCCAAGACGATATCGTCGCCGAACATGAGCGCGATGATGACGGCTGCACGGTTGAGGACGCCCATCTCAACCACGACATGGACGAAGACGAGCCGCCCATGACGCCGAGTCGCTCCCGTCCCCCGCGACGCAGGCACGCCGCGGCGGCCTGATCCTCCAGTTCCGACGATTTATTCCGAACGCCTCGCGCGAGCGCCGGCCCTGTGCCGACGCTCGCCTCTCATTCGGACGCCGGCATGATCTATCCGACTCCCATCGCCTCTGGCTTCGCCGACAGCCTTCTCAGGACTGCCAGGTCACAAAGCCTCCGATCGAAGTCGCCTTCCGCTGAGCCGGGCGGCTCCACCTCTCCGTCCGGGCCGCCTCCCAAGGCTGCCCGACATGCGCCCTTCTCTACGAGAAGGAGGCGCGTCATGGCCCACGTTGATTGATCCTCCCGATCCACGATCCTCAGAGCGGATGCGGATCGCTTTGCCGTCGATCTCATCCTCGACTGCGAACGCGCGGCAGGCCGCCGCAACCCGTGCGACTGCAATCCGACCCGATGGAGGAGGACCGCTTGGCGGTGCAATCCGTATGTTCGCCGCCCATGTGCCGGGCCCCCTGGACCTGGAGCGCATTTTCGGACGATGACACTCAAAGCAAGAGACGCGCTTCTCCCGAAACCAGGCCCCAAGAAGTCCGCCTCCCTCTGAAAGGGACCGGGGACGTTTTCGTTCAGCGATTCAGGCCAACGCCGGGATCCAGATCAACATGATCCGACCATCCGGGCGCCGCGTTAGAGTACAACCTCCTTTCGTTCCATCTGCCCTCCGCAGCGGACGAACAGCATTCTCGTCAAGTCAATCCGCTTTTGCCGCTATAGGCCATTGCCTTCAGGAATCCATTTTCAACGACGGGCGGCCAGGCGGTAAGACTGGCCGGGCAGAGAAGCGGCGCGCCGAACAGGTCGTTCATGGTCTGGGCGACCCGGTCCTCGGGGATCAGCTGCTGGATATTGAGATAGATCGCCGCCTTGATGCGTTCGCCGTACTGCGCCGGCGCGGCGACGGCGCAGGGAAAGTCGGCTTTCGTCTCTCCCCCGCACGCCGCGCAGCAATAGATCGACGCCTGGTGTTCGGTGACCTCGACGAGCTCTTGCGCCAGATCGAACACCTGTCGCTTCTCGACCCCACTTT
>DATCEJ010000520.1:0-6711 GCA_036510135.1 Roseiarcus sp.
GAGATTTCGAGGCGCGCGTCATTGCGCCGTTAGCGCGAGCCCAGGCTGGGAGCCAAAACATATCCGAGCGATCATCATCATCGCGCCTGCAGTGGAAATTTGGTGCATTTGTTTGCGGAAAACCTGAGCCTGTGCTGGGCTCGCGATCGAGATGACGACTTCGTCGCGCGCAGATGTATGCTGGCGAATCCGACGATCAAGACGTTTCGATGCAATTCGCCGAATTCCGTCGGCGCCTAACCGCCGAAGTTGACGAAGAACAATTTCCGCTGGCCGTTATCAAGCGGCGCATTCGTGCCTGCGATGTCGTGGCCATCCGCGTGGACAACTTCGCCCCAGCAGTCGAGATGCAGGCGCTCTCAGAGTCGCCCCACCATTGGGAGCGCAAATCCGCATAGCAGGCTTCGATGGTTTGACCGATCGCGAAGCGAATGTCGTGAATTTCCGTGTTTGCATTCCGGAAGCTTCCTCCGACGCAGACCATAAATAGTCTCACCAATCAGCCTCTCCTTTCGCGGCTTTCAGGACCACCTTGAACGATAGAATCGTTGAACCGGTCGCGGGTCATACTTTGCCTCGGCTGCGCCATCGGAGGATGTCCCGCCGAATGTTGAAAATTGGTTGGCGGGCGATGCCGAGGTTGATGGTTACGCGGCCTTCGATGTTCCCGCATGGGCCAAGCGCCTGGCGTTGTGAGTGTTCAGCGCGGCGCGCAAGGCAAGCATTTGATTCCAAGCCTTCAGCTTTCGGAATCCTTTTACGCCCTCGATCATGCCGGCGGCGGTCCATCTGAGCGCCATGCTGACGTCGCGCCAGCGTTTGACGTTGTGGTTAACGCGCCGGATGATTCCGTTGATGTTCTCGTTGATGTTGGTGCAGGCCAGCGAACGGCGCCGTGGCCGTAGGCAGGCCGAGGCGGACGACGGTGAGGATTTCATCGAGCCGCTCGAGAAGGCTCGCCGCCACGCCCGGCGCTTCTCGCTCGAGGCATCGGGCTAGGTTCTCGATCAGTTGGGCAGGCGCTCGACGATGTTGCGCGCCTTGTGAACCTGACAGCGTTGAATCGGCGTGGCTGCCAAAGGTCCGCCGGATCGCTTTGACCAGCGCCTTGGCGCCCGTCGACGATGAACAGGGCGTCCCTGCGCGCCTAAGCCGGACGTTCGCCTCGGGCAAGCGTGTGGGCGCGCGCGATATGGCCATCGAACAGGCGCTCGCCGTTCCGGGCGGCGCGCTCGGTCTGCCGCGCGCCTTCGGCGAGGGCTTCGTCACGCCGGCCGAGCCTTGCGAGCGCTTCCATGCGCAGGGCGCCGAACCAGATCTGCCAGGTCTCGAAGCCGGTCGCGTGCCAGGCTTCCACTCCGCGTTCGAACTGCGCGAGGCCCTGTTCGACCTTGCCCTCGCGCATATCGGCCCAGCCAAGCGCGATCTCGGCGAAGGCGACGAATTCGGGAAAGCCTCGCGCGCTGGCGAAGGGCACGCAGCGGGCCGCCCATTCGCGCGCCGTCGCCGGGTCATCGCGCAGCATGGCGATGATGAAGTTGGCGAGCATGGAGAAGCCGATCGAATGGGGCTGCCCCAGCGTCTCGGCGAGGGCAGCCGCGTCCCGCGCATGCCGGGCGCCCTCCTCGCCGTCGCCGGTCATCGCGCACGCGATGGCGAGATAGAAGCGGCCGAACACGCCGAAGTCCATGAGATAGTGCGGATAGAGGGCGGCATCGCGCTCCGGGCGATAGAGGCCGACCGTTTCGGTCAATCTCCCGCGCGCGTCGGCCGCGTCCCCAAGATGCAGGCGGATCATGCCATTCATATTGCCGGCTGCAAGAATGTGTTCGGTCACGCGATCGGCCCGCATCGCTTCGTCGAGCGCGGCGGCGAGCGGAAGCGCGGTCGAAAGCTCGGCGCGTCCCCAATGGAAGAGCGCCAGCCCGTACGTGATTCTGAAGAGGCTCGGCGTGCCGGGCAGGGAGAGGCAGGTGTCGTAGGCGCGCCGCTGGACGGCGCCGAAGTCCGGGCTTCCTGGGCCACGCATCACCATGTGCGCGGGGCCGAGCACCGCGAGCAGCCCCAGTTCCGCGCGGCGACGCGTCTCGTGGTCTGGCTGGTCGGCGAGTGCGTCGAGCCCCGCCTGCAGCGCCGCCGCGGCCTCCTGCGGGCTGCCGCGGCCGATCGCGGCGCCGCCGGCCCTCAGCCACCAGCCCGCCGCATCGAGCGGCTTCGCCGCGGCCGTCAGATGGCGGGCGACCATTTCCGGCTCGCGCTCGCCAATCTCGGCGAAGCTGGTGGTCAGGCACTCGGCGACTCGCGCGTGCAGTTCGCGCCGCGGCCGCACAAGGATCGAGGCATAAGCTGCGTCCTGGATGAGCGCGTGCTTGAAAACGAGCGCTCCGTCGGCGCCCCGATGCACGAGCCCCGAGGCGAGCAGCGTCGCCAGCGGCTCGCGCAATTCGCCCACTGTCTCGTCCACAACCGCCGCAAGCAGGGCAGGGGAAAACTCGCGCCCGATGATCGCGCCGACCTGCATATAGCGCCGTGCCGGGCCAAGGCGGTCGAGGCGCTCGGTGAGGAGGTCGGACAGGCTTTCCGGCAGGTCCGCCCGGCGCGCGCGGTCGGGCGCGTCGAGCATCATGCGCGTCATTTCCTCGACGAACAGGGGCACGCCGTCGGTGCGCTTGACGATGCGGTCGATGTCGATGCGCGAGAGGCCGGCGCCGAGGCCGATCGCCTCGGCAAAACGGGAGGAATCCTCGGTCGTGAGGCGGTCGAGATGGAGCGAGGTAACGTTGTCGCGCTGCATCCATTCGGGCTGCGCGCCGGGCCGGGCGGTCGCGATCAGGAGCAGGCGCGCCTCGCGGCTTGCGTCGATGAGTTGCGCGACGAGATCGCGCGAAGTCGGATCGGCCCAGTGCAGGTCCTCGTAGACGAGGACGAGCGGCGCCTCTCTCGCTTCGATCATCAGAAGCTCCTGCAGCGTCGCCAGCGTGCGCGCCCGCTGCTCGGGCGGCGGCATGGCGACGGGCGGCGCATCGGGCGAATCTATGATCAGGAGACTGGCGACAAGCGCCAGTGCTTCGGGCTCCGAGGGACGCCGCGAGGCCAGATAGGCCTTGAGCTTTCCGAGTCTTGCGCTGGGGTCGTCCTCCACTGCGATGCCGCACTGTCTCTGAAGGAGCTCGATGTGCGGGTGAAGCGCGGTGTTGGCGAGCGCGGCGTTGCATTGCAGGCCGAACTGCTTGAACTCGGCCTCGCCCGCGATCTCGCCCAAGACGTGGGCAAGCCGCGACTTCCCGATGCCGGGCTCGCCCATGATGTAGATCGTGCGCCCCGAACCGAGGGCGGCTTCGCCGAACAGCTTGAGCAGCAGGCCGCGCTCGGCGTGGCGGTTGATGAGCGGCGCGTTGGCGAGTTCGAGGCGGCGCGCGAAACGGGAGCGCGCCTCGCGGAGGCCGGAGACGACGAAAGCCTCGACCGGATCGGCGAAGCCCTTGAGCGTCTGCGGCCCGAGTGAACGGGCGACGAATACGCCGTGCGCGAGACGCGCGGTCGACTGGGCCACGACCACCTGCCCGGGCTCGGCCACGCTCTGGAGGCGGGCCGCGATGTTAAGCGCGGCGCCGGTGAAATTGTCCTCGATGCGGTCGGTCGCCGGATTGGCCTGGCTCACAATGACGCCGGTCGCGACGCCGACGCGCACGCGCAGCGCCACCGGCCCCACGGTGAGCTTGGCGACCGCGTCCGCGAGCGCGAGCGCGGCGCGCACGGCGCGCTCCGCCGCGTCCTCATTGCCGATCGGATAGCCGAAGCAGACGATGACGCCATCGCCGAGATGATGCAGGATGAAGCCGCCGAAGCGGTCGACGGCTTCGCGGATCGCCATCCGATAAGCGGCGAGACCGTCCATCAGCTCTTCCGGATCGCGGCCGTCGATCATGCGCGTCGATTCGACGAGATCGGCGAACAGGACGGTCATGTTGCGACGCTCGCCATGCGTAAGGCGGGCGGTCGCGCTTTCCCGTTCGGGGCGCTTTGTTCCGCACGCTCCGCAGAATCGCGTCCCCTCGGAAAAGGGCGCGCCGCACGAGGGGCAGAACGAGGTCAATGGACCGCCTGCCGTTGAGGCAGAAGGGTGAAGCCCTGCGAGGCCTGCTCCGCCGTCCCGATGGCGAACATCAGCACCATATCGTAGTCGAAACCCTGCGTCGGCTGGGTGAGCGCCTGCCGGATTGCCGCCGTGTCGACCGGCCGGGCGTCCCCGGCGAAGCGGACGAAAGGAATGGGAGCGTCTGTTGCGGCGGGGCTAGCCATCGCCTGGAGCACGTTCGCGACGATCGGCGAGGGCGTCCGCGGCGTCGATCTGAGCTGGGGCTCGTGGCCCGACCGGTCTTGGTACCAGGCGGACCAACTGGGGCGGCCGGGCATATAGAGGCAGAAGGGGTCGCCGTCCAGCGGCAGCCGCACACTCGCAAGCGGCGAGGGATACATGCGCGCGCCCAGGCCGGACTGCGAGGTGCCGTGGCAACTGAAGCAGCCGGAAGCCCGGAACGGCCCGCTCACCGTCGTATGCGGAAGGCCGAGGCAGTCCGCATCGCTCTTGAGCGTGCCGGGCGCGATCTGAACGGCAGTCGGCTTCAAGAGGATGACCCCATGGCGCTCGGCGATGTCGATCGGGCCGGACATGCGGCCGCCCCAGCCAAGTGTCGCAGCAGCATATTCCGGCGCCTTGGGGTTGCGCCAGAATTGCGTGAGGCCGTCGCGACCGGGCGGGTGGCCGGTATAGTAGCCATCGTATTCCGGGTCGTTGCCCCAGGTGGCGCCAAGGGGGACGAGCTGGTCCCATGGGCCGGTCCCCTTGGGGACGGACTTGTCGTAGACGAACGTCGTGAACACCCAGCCCGTTTCCGGCGAGGCTTCGGTGTCCTTGACGATGATATCGAACTGCATCACGCGCAGGTCCTGCACCACCGGCGTCCACGGGTATTTCTGCGGGCGGTTTTTCTTGTACCAGTCGAGGACCTGCTCCGGCGCCGGGCGATAGACGCGCCAGATCGCGGCGCCGTCGACGTCGGGCCATTGATCGGGGGTCGCGGCGATGCCGCCGGCTTTGACGACGATCGAACCCTCGCGATAATTCGCCGCGGCGTAGCTCGGCTTGCCGATCTGCTTCCAGATGTCGCCGAGGGTCGAGGCGGCCATCGGGTCGTAATAGATGATCGTGTGGTTTTGGGTGTCGACCTTGAGCTTCTTGTGCGCCTCGCTCGACGCGAGCACGATCTGCCCGGTGAACGAGCCGAGGATGGCGTCGCGCCCGCTCTCCGCGTCGCCCTCGCCCATCCACGGCATGTCGTACCAGCCGCTGGAGGCGGGGTCCCAGTCGGCTGGCGCCTCGATCATTTTCCGCAGCGTGGGCTCCACATAGGCCTTGAGCCTCGTCATGTAGTCGGCGGCGTTGGCCAGCGTGATCGGCCCTTTCGGGCGGACGTCGAGCCAGGAATGCGAGGGTGGCGTCGCGGGATAATCGTGGCTGAGTTTACGGAACTCGTAGGGGCCGCTGAAAGGGGGCGGGTTCGCGCCGTTGGGCACGGCTATGCCGTTGTTGGAGGCGAACGGATCGGGCGGCCCCGCCTTTGCGACGCCGCCGAGCGCCGACACGCCCAACATCAAGAACGCCGACACCGGCGCGATGAGCTTCCGCATCGTTCCCTCCACCACCGCCGCGGTCCACGTTCGCCCCTGCAAGTCATCGTTGGGCTTCGTTGGCCCGTTTCCGCGAGGCAAGTCTTGGCCTCACGAATTCTTGGCCGCGCGAGTTCTTGGCCTCACGAATTCTTGGCCGCGCAAATCGTGACCGCTTAAGGAAAATATGACCGATGTCGCGATTGTTAGCAATGTTTACCCGAGGGTGTTTTTCGGTCGCCGTCAACTTGAGTTCTCAAGCCCACGAGAGAGAGGCCGGTTCGGAGGTGGTCTTGTTCAGAACGCCACAGCGATCCCCGAGACGTTGCGCCAATCCGCGAAGGCGCGATCGCGGGCGGCGCGACGATCCTCCGCGGTCGCCTTCTCTGGATAGGGAACGTGGAAGAGGTTTGCGACTTGATCGTGAACCGACAGAAATCGTTGTGCCCGCCGGGCTGATTTGAACCGCTTTATGATCCGTTCCCGTCGTCTTGTCGGCTGGAGAATTCTCCCGCGCGATTGTTCATCCCTTTGTGCTGGCGGTGTTCGACAACGAGCCCATCTTTGTCATCGCGACGCCGTAGGGACGGAGCTTGTCCGTGATCGTCACGCGGCGGCGTCACGGCTGATTTCCGGAGCCTCTTCATGAGCCGCAGCCCGAGCGCGCGTCTCTCCGGCGCTGGACCAGAACGTCGAGAACGAAGCCATTCTGGTCGACAGCGCGCCACAGCCAATGATGTTCGCCCGCGGTCGAGATGACGACTTCGTCGAGATGCCACTTGTCGCCGCGCGCGGGCGCACGCTGGCGGATCCGATCGGCGAATGCCTTGCCGAACTTCTTCCCCCACTGGCGCACGGTCTCGCAGGTCACACAACCGCCAGCAACTCGTCGACCATGCGAAGCTCAACGGAAACGGGAGATGGAGCCAAACGGCAGCCGATCACCTCAGGCGGGAAGCCATGACGGCGATAGACCTTCTGAGGTTCGGCCTTACCCTTGATCGCTTTACCCTGGCCGCCGCCGACCGGCTGCATTGTCCG
>DATCEJ010000521.1:0-6825 GCA_036510135.1 Roseiarcus sp.
ATGATCTGCGCCTGTTGCTGCCCCATCCCTGGCTCGGCTAGGCGACGCGTTCATCCCTGTCAAGGCATGGGTCAGCGCTTCGCGTGGCGCCGCCTGCTTGACGGCGCACGGGTTGGTTCCTAGCTATTGAGCGCGGCACGCACGCCGTCTTTGAGGACGCCATGTCAGTAACGGCCAAAGTCACGGACGCGAGTTTCGAGACCGATGTCATCAAATCCGAGGAGCCCGTCGTCGTCGACTTTTGGGCCGAATGGTGCGGGCCATGCCGCATGATTGGGCCGGCGCTTGAAGAAATCGCCACCGAAATGAACGGCAAGGTGAAAATCGCCAAGCTCAATGTCGACGAGAACCCGGGCGTCGCCAGCAAATATGGCATCCGGTCGATCCCGACGCTGATGGTGTTTAAAGGCGGCAAGCAGGTGGCCACCAAGACTGGAGCGGGTCCGAAGAGCGAGTTGTCTCGCTGGATTAGCGCCTCGGTTTAAGCGCCTGCAGCTCGAGCGGCGCGGCTAAACTGGAATACGCACGGCCGCTCTGAGCCCTCCCATCGGGCTTTCGGTGAGGATGATGTCGCCGCCGTGGGAGCGGGCGATGTCGCGTGCGATTGCAAGCCCCAGGCCGGAGCCGCCTTCATCCTGGTTGCGCGCTTCGTCCAGGCGGTAGAATGGCCGGAACACGTCCTCGCGAAAAGCGGGGTCTATTCCGGCTCCGTCATCGTCGACGACAATCGACAGAAATTGAGCCTCGCGGGTCGCCGAAACACGGACGTTGTCCGCGTGACGTTGAGCGTTGGCGACGAGATTGCCGACGCAGCGTTTCATCGCCATTGGCCGAATATTGATATCGAGATTTCCTCGCGTCTCCACGCCGAGGCTTGCCCCATGCCGCCTGAAAGCCTCGCGGAGATCGTCAAGCATCGAGGCGATGTTGACTTGGGCGGTCGCCTCGCCCGTGTCACCACGGGCGAAGGCAAGATAGCCCTCGAGCATCTGCCCCATCTCGTCGACGTCTTTTTGCAAAAATTCGCTGTCGGCTGAATTGTCGAGCAGCGCCAATGACAATTTGAATCGGGTCAGCATCGTGCGCAGATCATGGCTCACGCCGTTGAGCATCGCGGTGCGCTGTTCCGTTGCGCGCTCGACTCGCCGTTTCATCTCAATGAAGGCATGGCCTGCTTGCCGGACCTCGCGCGCGCCATGCGGATTAAAGGCAAGATTCCTGCCCTTGCCAAAGTCTTCCGCCGCCTTCGCCAAGCGCAAAATGGGTCGAATCTGGTTGCGCAGAAAAATGATCGCGAGCGTCAGGAGGACGATCATCGCCCCCAGCATCCAGAGCACGAAAATATGGGCGTTCGCCTCATAGGCGAGCGCGCGGCGCGTCACCAAGCGGAGGACCCGGCCTCCAAGATCGACGCGTATCTCCATCAAGCCCGAGCGGCCAACGGTGTCGATCCAGAAGGGCTGTGTGACCTGCTTTCTGATTTCCTTCGGAAGGGTCCGCGTGAGCGGATCCAATGCGCCATAGAAGGAGCGCGGCATGACCGGCGGCAGCGGACCCGCCGGCAGTAATGACGCGTCCATGCGGAACCTTTCGGACGCCAGATTCGCCAGAGATGCATCGTCCTGCCCGGGCGGGAGCCTTTGATAGAGGTCCGTCAGCGCTCCAACGTCACGCGCAACCGCCTCGGAGAGCCTTCGGGTCACCAAATCCCAGTGATGTTGCATGAATACGAGCGTTACCGCGCTTTGGAGCAGCACCATGGGGACGATCACGATCAGGAGCGAGCGTTTGTAGAGACCCTTCGGCAGCATCTCCGCCAGCCCGCGCGCCGAGCGCCGCCAAAGAATGCGGATCTGCGCCAGCAACCGCAGCTTGTTGAATGCGAGTCTCATCGGTCAGCGACTAGCCGATAGCCCGCTCCTCGCGCCGTCTGCAGGTATATTGGGTTGGTGGGGTCTTGTTCGATCTTGCGCCGCAGCCGATTGACGAGGACGTCGACCGTTCGCTCCTGGGCGGCGCCGCCCGATCCCGACAGCGCCTCGCGAGAAACGATGGCGCCAGGGTTTGCACTGAGCAGGCGCAACATCTCGCGTTCGCGCTCCGTGATGCGAACCGGATCGTCTCCAGCTCGCAGTTCTCCGCGCTCAAGCGAAAACGCGAAGCGTCCGAAGCGAACGACGCTGGTCTCGACGCTTCCGGCCGGCGGGGCTCGGGTTCGCCGCAGCACCGAGCCAATCCTCAACAGCGGTTCCCGCGGCTCGAACGGCTTTGCGAGATAGTCGTCCACGCCAATTTCGAGGCCACGCACCCGATCCTCCGGGTCACCGCGAGCCGTCAGCATGAGAATCGGCACTTGCGATCGCACCCGCAAGTCAGCGGCGAAATCGAACCCGCTCTCGCCAGGCATCATGACGTCAAGCACGATGATGTCGAAGGCCAATCCGTCAAGAAAAGCGCGCGCCTTGGCGGCTGTGGGGGCAACCGTGACGCGATGGCCATGTTTGACCAGATAGCTGGACAACAAAGCGCGCAGCCGCCGATCGTCGTCGACCACGAGGACATGGGCGGCGTCGTCCGGGAGCGAAGCCGGCGTCGAGCTCACCGCGCCTGACCCGCCCATTTCGCAGGCTCCGCGCGGCCAGGAAGGTCGCTTGGCGCTTTCTGAGGGTCGATCATCGCTTTAAGAAAGGCTTGCGCGGAAGGGAGGCCCCAATCGCCCAGTTGTTCCAGCGCCAACGCGAACCGCCGTGTCTGAACGAGGGCCAGCTTTAGCGCCAGCCGCTCGCCGTCCGCCGTCGCATAGAGCTGCCGACGGCGACGATCCAGGACCCCCGCTTGAATTTCGACGAAGTTCTTTTCGACGAGTTCTCGCAATACGCGGTTGAGACTCTGCTTTGTGATCCGCAATATCTCCAGAAGCTCGGCGATCGTGAGCCCCGGCCGGCGGCTGACAAAATAGAGGACCCGATGATGGGCGCGCCCGAACCCATAAGCCTCGAGCAGTCGATCGGCGTCTCCGACAAAATCGCGGTAAGCGAAGAAGAACTGTTCGATCAATTCATACATCGGCTCTTCGCTCCGGCGCGATTGCGGCGAGGAACCAGGTTTGGAGACGTCGGATGACATCGACGAGCCTATTTAGGTCAGCAATGTTGACATACTTCGGCCCTCTTGGTATCGTAGACACCATCAGCGACGCGATCCATGTAACTCTAATCGCCAAGAATCCAAACCGGCTCGCTACGAAGAGAGGAAATTGCCATGGCCGCCGAAACTTTTGACAATCGTGATGGCTGGATCTGGCTGGACGGCCAGTTTGTCCAATGGCGCGACGCCAAGGTCCACGTTCTGACCCACGCGCTGCACTATGCGAGCGCCGTTTTCGAAGGCGAGCGCGCCTATGGCGGGCGCATCTTCAAATCGTCGGCCCATTCCCAGCGGCTGAGAGATTCCGCTCATACTCTCGACTTCGAGCTGCCCTGGAGCGTCGCGGAGATCGACGCCGCCAAAGCGGAGGTGTTGAAGCGAAACCATCTCGCCGACGCCTATGTCCGGGCGATTGCTTGGCGCGGCTCGGAAATGATGGGAGTGGCGGCGCAGAATAACACCATCCACCTCGGGATCGCCGTGTGGGAATGGCCAAGTTATTTCGATCCGGCCCAGCGGATGAAAGGCATTCGGCTCGATATCGCCGAATATCGGCGCCCTGACCCCGCGACTGCTCCCGCCATGGCGAAGGCGGCGGGTCTCTACATGATTTGCACCATCTCCAAGCACCGGGCCGAGCGTCGCGGATATGCAGACGCTTTGATGTACGACTGGCAGGGGCGAGTTGCGGAGTGCACCGGCGCCAACATCTTTTTCGTCAAGAACGGAACGATTCACACTCCAATTGCCGATTGCTTCCTCGCCGGCATCACGCGAGCGACCGTGATCGATCTTGCCCGAAAGCGCGGGTTTGAAGTCGTCGAGCGGAGAATCATGCCGGCCGAACTCGGCGAATTCGACGAATGCTTCATCACCGGAACCGCCGCCGAGGTGACGCCGGTCGGCGAGATCGGTGAGCACCATTACAAACCAGGGGCGGTGACCGCGGCGCTCATCGACGCCTACACCGAGGAAGTGAATCCGAAAAGCAAGGCAGCCTAACGCAAGGGGCGGTGTTCGCTCGCAAAAAAACGCCGCGCCGATTGGCGCGGCGGTCGGACGATCGTCGCCCGGCCGTCGCTCGGGTCGGCTACCCCTCCGCGGCGACGAAACTGTCCATCACCAGTTTTCGGCCCGCTTTGTCGAAATCGACGGTCAATTTGGACCCGTCCACGGCGATCACGGCGCCCGGGCCGAATTTGTTGTGGAACACCCGCGAGCCGGCATGAAAACTCGAGGACGGGGAGGCTTGTCCGTGGACTGAGCCTTCGAAAATCGGGCTCGCAGCCTTAGGGCCGCGCGAACCCGAGTCCCCCGACTCACGCTGTCGCGCCTCCGCGCGACGCCAGCCGGGCGTGTCGTAGCGGGAGGTAAAACCGGGACCAGCTCGCGGCCACGACCCGTAGTTGCGGTCCGACGATCCGATGAATTCGTCGAATTCGACATGGTCGGCGGGCAATTCCTGGATGAACCGCGATGGAATCGAGCTCTGCCATAGGCCGCGCACGCGTCGGTTGAGGGCGTAGTAGATCCTTGCCTGCCGGCGGGCCCGGGTCAGCCCGACATAGGCAAGCCGGCGCTCTTCCTCGAGTCCGGCAAGGCCGCTGTCGTCGAGCGAGCGTTGATTCGGAAACAGGCCCTCCTCCCAGCCCGGGAGAAAGACGAGATCGAACTCGAGTCCCTTCGCGGCATGAAGGGTCATGATCGAAACGCGCGCGCCCTCGTCGCCGCTGTCGACGTCCATGACCAGCGAAACATGTTCGAGAAACGATCCCAGGTCCGGGAATTCGCCCATCGAACGGACCAGTTCCTTCAAATTGTCGAGCCGCCCGGCCGCATCGGGCGTGCGCTCAGCCTTCCACATGTCGATATAGCCGCTTTCCTCAAGAACGAGCTGCGCCAGCTCTTCGTGAGGGATCTGATCCGACTGTCTCCGCCACCGTTCGAAGTCGTCCAGGACGCCCCGCAGAATTTGACGGGGACGCGGTTTCAGTTCCTCGGTTTCGACAAGCGCGCGCGCCGCGCGCGTCAAGGGGAGACCGGCTCGGCGGCCATACTCGTGCAGGATCGCAAGCGTCGCTTCGCCAAGGCCTCGTTTTGGCTGGTTATAGATACGCTCGAAAGCCAGGTCGTCGTCGGGTTGGGCGATGCAGCGAAGATAGGCCAGCGCGTCGCGTATTTCCGCCCGCTCGTAGAATCGCGGGCCGCCGATGACCTTGTAAGGCAGCCCCAAGGCGATGAACCGCTCCTCGAATTCGCGCATCTGAAAGGAGGCGCGCACAAGGATCGCGACGTCGTCGAGAGAAACGCCTTTGTGCTGGGCCGCTTCGATCTCCTCGCCGATGAGCCTCGCTTCCTCCTGACTGTCCGACCCCTCAGCGACGCGCGGTCGATCTCCAAGTGGTTTGTCGGTGAACAGCGTCTTCCCCAGGCGGCCGCGATTGTGGGCGATCAACCCCGCCGCCACCGCGAGAATGTGCCCGGTCGATCGATAATTTCGCTCGAGCCGGATCACCTTGGCGCCGGGAAAGTCCTTCTCGAAGCGCAGGATGTTTTCGACGTCGGCGCCGCGCCAGGCGTAGATCGACTGGTCGTCGTCGCCGACACAGCACAGATTGCCGTTGGCCTGAGCGATGAGCCGGAGAAGAAGATACTGGACGACATTCGTGTCCTGATATTCGTCGACCAGAATGTAGCGGAAGCGCCGGCGGAAGGTGTTCAGAACATCGCTGTGCTCGCGTAACAGCCGCAACGGCTCGAGCAGGAGGTCGCCGAAGTCCACTGCGTTGAGCGCTTTAAGCCGAGCCTGATAGCTCTCGTACAAGGCCGCGCTCTTGCCGCCGGCGAACCCCGCAGCCTCGCTTACGGGCACGCTTTTCGGATCGATGCCGCGGTTCTTCCACCCGTCGATCAGGCTCGCGAGCGCCCGCGCGGGCCAGCGCTTGTCGTCAAGATGCTCCGCCTGCAGGAGCTGCTTGAGCAGGCGAAGCTGGTCGTCGGTATCGAGAATGGTGAAATTAGGCCTCAAGCCCACCAGCTCGGCATGCATGCGGAGAATCTTGGCGCCGACCGAGTGGAACGTGCCGAGCCACGGCATCGCCTGCTCCGAACCGGAGAAGACGGCAACCCGCTGCCTCATCTCCCGCGCCGCCTTATTGGTGAAGGTCACCGCCAGGATTTCATGAGCGCGGGCGCGGCCGGTAGAAACGATGTGCGCAATTCGGGTGGTCAGGACGCGGGTCTTGCCCACGCCGGCGCCGGCCAAAATGAGAACCGGCCCGTCCAGCGACTCGACCGCCACCCGCTGCTCTTCGTTCAGCCCCTCAAGGTAGGGGGCAGCGCCTTGCGGACGTCGGAGCGGGGCGCGGGCGACGGCATGCGACGGCTGCTCAGCCGCCGGTTCGGATCTTTCTGGGCGTTGGGACACGAATCGAATCATGCGCCTGCGGGCGAATCAGCGCAACCCGAAACGGGTAAGCGGGCGAGAGTTGCGCGGTCGCCATCGTCCGCGATTGGCGGCTCTGGCGCGGGTCGAGCCTTTTCAGAGGCTTGGGTGCCGAAATCTGTCCCAAAGGAAATAATGCCAAGCCATCCCTCAACGCAAACGCGACATGAGGCGTCGCCTTTCGAATCATCGAATCAACTGTTCTATAATGTGATACTATGAAGATAACGGTG
>DATCEJ010000522.1:0-12492 GCA_036510135.1 Roseiarcus sp.
CTTCATGGAATTCTGAAGGCAATTTCCGGGCGCTAAGCCAATCGGCGAAATTCGGACGAAATTCGGGAAATGGTGGGCGATGACGGGATCGAACCGCCGACCCTCTCGGTGTAAACGAGATGCTCTGCCAACTGAGCTAACCGCCCTTGCCGCCGCCGGCCGCCTCGCCCGGCGCCTCCAGGATAACAGGCTCACGGCAAGTTCGCCAAGCGCCAGCAGGCGCAAAGCAGGAAGTGCGGACTGGCAAGCGACCGAGCGGCTCGAAGCCCCGCGGCACAGACTGCGGCGTGTTGATCTATTTCTTGACCGACTTCTTATTGAGGCTAGCCTTGAGCGCGGCGCCGGGTTTGAAGCGCGCGTTTCTCGACGCCGCGATTTTAATTTCCTTGCCGGTCGCCGGATTGCGCCCCTTTCCCGCAGCGCGCTCACGCACTGAGAAGGTGCCGAATCCTACGAGCCGCACTTCCTCACCCTTCCTCAAAGTGTCGACGATCCCCTCCAGGACGGCCTCTAGCGCCGCGGCGGCGGAAACCTTAGTCAATTCCGCTTCCGTCGCGATATGATCGACGAGCTCAAGCTTGTTCATTGTTGCCTCTCCGTTCGACTGCGGCGCTCGACTGCCGGCGCCAATTCTGAAGTCCGGCGCCTTCAACGCCGCTGTGAGCGGCGCCTCGCCGCCGCTGCGCGCTCACACCCGTCCGTCCCCCTCGAAGGCGCTCATCGCCGCCCCAGCGAATCGACAGAAGAGTTCGACACATAGCTCGCCGTTTCAAAGAAGGAACGCAAGCGCTCGTCGGGACCAATGGGAAAAAAAGAGCATAAAACCGGCCCACATACGAAAAAAGCCGCGAATTCCGGAGAATTCGCGGCGAGGTTATAACGGTAACCGGCTCGCGGTGCTGGTGGGCACAACCGTCCGGCACCGGGGCTTTCAGCCGTCAGTGCGCGACTAAGCCTTGGCCATCCTCATCGGGCGGTCCCGAAGGCGGCGGCGCAGCGACGTCCTCCTCCCATACGATCGGAATTGGCCGACGGACAAGCGCGTGCGCGAGCACCTCATCCATTCGAGAAACGGGCACGATTTCGAGACCGTTCTTCACCGAGATCGGAATCTCGGCCAAGTCCTTGACGTTGTCTTCCGGTATCAGGACTTTCTTGATGCCGCCCCTTAGCGCCGCCAATAGCTTCTCCTTGAGTCCCCCGATCGGAAGGACCCGCCCGCGCAGCGTGATCTCGCCAGTCATGGCGATGTCGCGTCGAACCGGAATGCCAGTCAGCATCGAGACGATGACGGTCGCCATGCCAACACCCGCGGAAGGCCCATCCTTGGGCGTTGCGGCCTCGGGCACGTGCACATGAATGTCGCGCTTATCAAAAAACGGCGGTTCAATTCCGAAGTCTACCGCGCGCGAGCGCACATAGGACGCCGCAGCCGAAATCGACTCCTTCATCACGTCCTTTAGATTCCCGGTCACCGTCATGCGGCCTTTTCCCGGCATCATGACCCCTTCAATCGTCAGCAATTCGCCTCCGACCTCGGTCCAGGCCAGGCCGGTTACGAGCCCGACCTGATCGTCGGCTTCGATCTCGCCGTAACGGAACCTCGGCGGGCCAAGGAACTCGGCGACGTTCTCGCCGTTAACGGCGATGACTTTGCTCTTGTGGGTAAGGATCTCCTTCACCGCCTTGCGCGCAAGATTGGAAATCTCGCGCTCAAGATTGCGGACGCCGGCTTCACGCGTATAGCGGCGGATCAGCTCCATAATGGCGCTGTCCTCGACCATCCATTCTTTGGCATCGAGTCCGTGCTTCGTCATCGAATTGGGTAAAAGGTGCCGCTTGGCGATCTCCAGCTTCTCATCCTCCGTATAGCCGGCTATGCGAATGATCTCCATCCGGTCCATGAGGGCGGGCGGGATGTTGAGGGTGTTGGCGGTGGTCACGAACATGACGCCAGACAGGTCATAATCGACTTCAAGATAATGATCATTGAACGTGGAGTTCTGTTCAGGATCAAGCACTTCAAGGAGCGCCGAGGACGGATCGCCCCGGAAATCCATGCCCATCTTATCGATCTCGTCGAGCAGGAAAAGCGGATTCGACGTCTTGGCCTTGCGCATCGACTGAATAACCTTGCCCGGCATCGAGCCAATATAGGTGCGCCGATGGCCGCGAATTTCCGCTTCGTCCCGCACCCCGCCGAGCGACATGCGAACGAATTCACGGCCCGTCGCTCTCGCGATCGACTTGCCGAGCGATGTCTTGCCAACACCCGGCGGGCCGACGAGACACAAGATCGGCCCAGTCAACTTGTTGGCGCGCTGCTGTACGGCAAGGTACTCGACGATACGCTCTTTGACTTTATCCAAGCCGAAATGATCGGCGTCCAAAATCGTTTGCGCGGTCGCGAGGTCCTTCTTGATCTTCGACCGCTTCTGCCAAGGGATCGACAGCAGCCAATCAAGATAATTGCGCACGACCGTGGCTTCAGCCGACATCGGCGACATCTGCCTAAGCTTCTTGACTTCGGCGAGCGCTTTCTCCCGTGCTTCCTTGGTGAGTCTGGTAGACTTAATACGCTCCTCGAGCTCGGACATTTCGTCCTTGCCTTCCTCGTCGCCGAGCTCCTTCTGGATCGCCTTCATCTGCTCGTTCAGATAATATTCTCGTTGAGTCTTCTCCATCTGTCGCTTGACGCGCGTCCGAATGCGCTTCTCAACTTGGAGCACCGAAATCTCGCTCTCCATCAGCGCGAGACACTTCTCGAAGCGCTTTGCAATGGAGCGCATCTCGAGGATCGCCTGCTTGTCGGAGAGCTTGACGGCGAGATGGGAGGCGATGGTGTCGGCGAGCTTGCCGTAGTCGTCGATCTGATTGACCGCGGTCACGACCTCCGGCGAGATTTTTTTGTTGAGCTTCACGTAGCTCTCAAACTCGGACACGACCGAGCGCGACAGGGCCTCCGCTTCAATCTTCTCGATCGGCTCATCGGCGATCGCCAGGGCCTCAGCCTGGAAAAAACTGTCGCCAGCCACGAAGCGAGTAACTTGGGCCCGCGTTGAGCCTTCGACTAGCACTTTGACCGTGCCATCGGGCAGCTTGAGCAACTGGAGAACGCTGGCGAGCGTGCCGGCAGAGAAAATGGCGTCAGGCGCCGGATCGTCGTCGGCCGCGTTCTTCTGCGTCGCAAGCAGGATCGGCTTATCGGACTTCATCACCTCTTCGAGCGCACGAATCGACTTCTCGCGACCTACGAACAGCGGAACGATCATGTGCGGGAACACGACGATGTCACGCAAGGGGAGGACGGGATAGATGTCGACGGTCCCGGGGGCGATGGACTTGTGTTGGTTGGTCATGGCTATCCTGAACTTTGCGAGCCAACGTTTCTGCCCGCTGCGCATTTTCTTAGTTTACAGACCACAAGGGAGAAAGCCCGCCGATTCCATGCTCGGCTTTCGCGCCCGAAGAGCATGGGATGATCGAGAATCCCCGCCGAAAGATGGGCGCGCGCCGCGCAACTTTCAAGCGGCGCGTCGGCCCGGACGCGTGATCACCCCGCGCGCTCAGCGCGCTCAGCGTAGATGTAAAGCGGGCGAGCCTTGCCTTCGACGACCTCAGGACCGATGACAACTTGTTCGACGCCATCGAGGCCCGGCAGTTCAAACATTGTATCAAGCAAGATGGCTTCCATGATCGAACGGAGGCCGCGGGCGCCGGTGCGCCGCTCGATCGCCTTTTTAGCGACCACTCCCAGCGCATCCTCCTGGATCGTCAGGTCGGTGTTCTCCATCTCGAACAGGCGCTGATATTGTTTAACGAGCGCATTCTTTGGCTCGGTAAGGATTTTCTTCAAGGCGTCCTCGTCGAGATCCTCGAGAGTCGCGATAACCGGCAGACGACCGACGAATTCGGGAATGAGACCGAATTTCAGTAGATCCTCCGGCTCGACCTCGCGGAACACCTCGCCCGTGCGTCGGTCGTCGGGCGACTGAACCTTGGCGGAAAAGCCGATCGACGTGCCCTTGCCGCGCGCCGAGATGATTCGCTCGAGACCGGAAAAAGCCCCGCCGCAAATGAACAGGATATTCGTCGTGTCGACCTGCAGGAATTCCTGCTGAGGATGCTTGCGCCCGCCCTGTGGCGGAACACTCGCAATCGTACCCTCCATGATCTTGAGCAGCGCCTGTTGCACGCCTTCGCCCGACACGTCACGGGTAATCGACGGATTGTCGGACTTCCGGCTGATTTTGTCGATCTCGTCGATGTAGACGATGCCGCGCTGCGCCCGCTCGACGTTATAGTCGGAAGCCTGCAACAGTTTCAGAATGATGTTCTCAACGTCCTCGCCGACGTAGCCGGCTTCGGTAAGAGTCGTAGCGTCGGCCATTGTGAACGGCACGTCGAGGATGCGCGCAAGCGTCTGGGCGAGGAGCGTTTTGCCAGATCCTGTCGGGCCGATCAGCAGAATGTTTGATTTCGCCAGTTCGACGTCGCCGTGCTTGGTGGCGTGATTAAGGCGCTTATAGTGATTATGGACCGCGACTGACAGCACCCGCTTGGCTTGGGGCTGGCCAATCACATAATCGTCAAGAACCTTGCAAATCTCTCGAGGGGTCGGGATGCCGTCCTTGCTTTTGACTAGCGCCGTCTTGCTCTCCTCGCGAATGATGTCCATGCACAATTCCACGCATTCGTCGCAAATGAATACGGTGGGCCCGGCGATGAGCTTGCGGACTTCATGCTGACTCTTGCCGCAGAACGAGCAATAGAGCGTATTTTTGGCGTCGCCTTCGGCCTTGGCCATCGCTTTTCTCCATTTAGGCCGCTTCGCCGAAGCGAGTCGTCAAACGCCTGACCGAGCAGCCTAACCAAACCACCCTAACGAAACGTAGCCTTCGGGCCTGCCTCGTATTCCTCCGGTCCGCCGCCATTGGGTCAGACTGGGAACTGACAAGCAACCACCAAATTATACGCAAAATCAAGGCCACGTCGCAAAATCCGCCGCGGCCGAGCGCCCAAGCTAGAAAAAACCTCGCGGTTCGGTGGCCCGTGCTATGCCTTCGCCTCTTCCAGCTCGACGGCACGCTTGGTTGTCACCTCATCGACGAGCCCGAAAGCCTTCGCCTCTTCCGCGGACATAAAATGATCTCGATCCAACGTTCTTTCAATGGCTTCGTAGGATTGACCGGTGTGATGCACGTAAATCTCGTTGAGTCGGCGCTTGACCTTGAGAATATCCTCAGCATGCCTCTGGATATCCGAGGCCTGCCCCTGGAACCCCCCAGAGGGCTGATGGACCATGATGCGAGAATTGGGTAGGGCGAACCGCGAACCCTTTTCGCCCGCAGCAAGCAGAAGGGAACCCATCGACGCGGCTTGCCCAATGCACATTGTTGTCACCTTAGGACGAATAAACTGCATCGTGTCGTAGATCGACAGCCCTGCCGTGACGACCCCGCCGGGAGAATTCACGTAAAGGGCAATTTCCTTCTTCGGATTGTCGGCCTCAAGAAAAAGGAGTTGGGCGACGATCAGGGAGGCCGATATGTCATCGACTGGGCCGACCATGAAAACGATGCGTTCCCGCAACAGCCGCGAGAAAATATCGAACGAACGCTCACCCCGCGCTGACTGCTCGATAACAATCGGCACGAGATTATTGGTGTAATAGTCGACCGGATCGCGCATCAGAACCTTTCCTTCACCGGAATCAACCGGCGCGGCTCTCAGCCGCGAGTGCAACATAGGCGCCCATAGCCGTCCCGAAAAGAGGCTGTTGTCCTGGTGTGCGCGATGGATCAGCGTCCCTTTCACTCAATCCGATGGCTCGCTCGGGAGTTCGTCATCAACCGGCTTGAGGAGTTCTTCCCTGCTTACTTTGCGCTCTTCGACCTTGGCGAGGCCGAGGATATTGTCGACAACCTTCTCTTCGTAAATCGGGGCCCGTAGCTCGGCCAAGGCTTGGGTGTTGTTGCGGTAGAAATCCCAAACTTGCTTCTCCTGGCCCGGGAACGACCGCGCTCGGGCGACCAGGGCTTGGGTCATCTCCTCATCCGAGACCTTAACCTCCGCCTTCGTTCCCACCTCGGCCAGCAGGAGCCCAAGACGAACCCGCCGCTCGGCGATCTTGCGGTAGTCGGCTCGTGCCGCTTCTTCCGTCGTATTCTCATCGGCGAAGGTGCGCCCGGAGGCCTTCTGCTCGCGGGCGACTTGCTCCCAGATTGAATTGAACTCCTGATCGACCAGCCCTTCCGGCAGCTCGAATGAATAAAGCTTGTCGAGCTTGTCGAGCAGCTGTCGCTTTATCTTATCGCGCGAGACGCGCGCGTACTCGGCCCCGATCCGGTCACGAATCGTCTCTTTGAGCTTATCGAGGCTCTCCGAGCCCATGCTCTTGGCGAATTCATCGTCGATGGCGAACGGGTCGCGCGCTGCGACGGCTTTCACAGTCACGTCGAAATCGGCGGTCTTCCCTGCGAGCGCAGGCACACCATAAGCGTCCGGGAAGGTGGCTCGAACCGTGCGTTTATCGCCCAAGGCGACACCGACAAGCTGGTCCTCGAACCCGGGCAGGAACGTATTCGAGCCGAGCGCCACCTGAATGTCCCTCCCTTCACCGCCGTCGAAGGGGACACTCTCAATCGTTCCGTCGAAATCGATTGTGATGCGGTCGTGGACCTCGGCGGTCGCGCCCGCTGGCTTGTCGGTGTAGGCGCGGCGCTCCTCCGCCAAGCGATCGAGCGCGGTCTCGACATCTGAGGGCTCGACGTCAGTGGTCAGCCGCTCGAGCGAGATTTGCGAGAAATCGCCGATCTCGAACACCGGCAGCACCTCGAGCGCGACCTTGAAATTAAGGTCGCCGCGGGCCTCCAGCGCAGCATCGATCGTCGCTTGATCGCTCGGAAGCTCGACTTTTGGCTCGCGGGCGAGACGCAGTTGGTTGTCGTCGATAATCTTTTTGTTCGCGCTTGCGATGGCTTCCTGCACCACGTCGGCCATTACGGACTTGCCGTAAACCTTGCGCAAATGTTCGACCGGCACCTTGCCGGGTCGGAAGCCGTTGATGCGCACTTTCGCTCTCAAGTCCGCCAACTGCCCATTGAGCTTGGCGGCCAGGTCGCTCGCCGGCAAGGAAATGTCATACTCCCGCTTAAGTCCCTGGCTAAGCGTCTCGGTCACCTGCATCTTGCGTTCCGCCTTGTGGTCAACGCGGCCGACAACCGCGACTGGCCGATACTTGCCCATCGACCGATCGTCAATTGCTGGCACGCTCGGAGGTCGCGAGGGAAGTGGTGCGGGCGGAGGGACTCGAACCCCCACGACTTTCGCCACCGGAACCTAAATCCGGCGCGTCTACCAGTTCCGCCACGCCCGCCGCAAGCGCCGGCTTGACGAGGCCGATTTGCTTTCTAGGCGCTCTATATCAGCTTGTTTGCCGTGCGCCATAGGAAAAATAGGCGCTTGATCCACCATGGTTTTCATTTGCGCACGACCGCGGCGATCGCGATCGTGAACAGGCCCGCGGCAAGCAGAATGCGGGTTGCGTCGTCGGCGCGCTCGGCTAAGAAGGCTGGAGCGAACAGAAAACGCCCTAGCGCGACGAAAATCGCGGCGAAACCTAGGGATATGGCGACCTTGCCCATGGATAGGCCCTTTTTCGCCGCAGACCATTCGCCAGCATTTTCGGCGCCGCGCGAGATGCTCCAAAATGGGACGTACGGCGTGACTCCCACCCGCCGCGTCGTTCTGGCCGGTGGGCTTGCAGCGGCTCTGTGGCGTCTTGGCGCGCAGGCGCGAGCCGACACGCCTGCTCCGGCGGCTCTGGGTGTTCTCGACTTCGAAGCGGCGCCGGCGAGCCTTCAACTCGCCCCGGCTCCGGCCGAACCGGCGGCGGCTTACGCCTATGCTGGCGCGATTCCGGGGCCTCTCATCCGGGGAACCTGGTTTCAGGTGGGGTGAAGCGCCTGACACTGCGAGGCCTCGCGGGCGGACTCGCCCGTCAGGCGAAAGAGCGACGCATCCGCCCTCACAGCCACTTCTTCCACCGGAAGAACAGATAGGGCCCAACCGCGACGGCCACCATAAGAACCAGCGCCGCCGGATAACCCCACCACCAGTCCAGCTCCGGCATGATCTTGAAGTTCATCCCGTAGACCGAGGCGATCATCGTCGGCGGCATGAAGATGACCGCCAGCACGGAGAACAGCTTGATGATGTCGTTCTGCGCGAGGTTGATGAAGCCGAGGGTCGCGTCGAGCAGGAACTGCACCTTCTGCGCCTTGAAGTTCGCGTCCTGCTCGAGCGACTGGAGGTCCCGCAAAGCGGACTTCGTCGCCTCCCGCACGGGCTTTGGCGCATCCGCGGAGCGCCCCTCAGACATCAGGAACAGCACGAGCCGCTCGAGCTCAACCAGGCTTTCGCGCAGGTTCGAGATCTTCTCGTCCTCGCGGCCGAGCGCGCCGAGGGTCGCGGAATAGATCTTGCTGCGCGCGCTCTGGTCGCCCTTGGCTCGAAAGACCTGGCTCGCGATGGAATCGAGCTCGACGCCGACCTTGTTCAGGGCCCGGGCGGAGCGATCGACAATGGCGTTTATAAGACCGACCGCCACTGCGTCGGGGTGCAGCGCTTGCGTCGGAACTTTGCCCAACCGCTGACCGAAGAGTTCGAAGGCCTCACCCGGATCGTAGCGTACAGTGACAAGCGCTTTCGGACCGAGGACGAAGGTGACGTCAGCGACATCGGGCGTGCCTTCAGCTTCGCTGACGACGCAGGCGTGCAGGTAGCGCACGCCATTTTCAGCATAGTAGGATTCGGCCGGCTGAGCAAAGTCGGGATCGGAGCGCGAGGGCACCTTGGAGCCAAGATAGCCCTCCACCTTCCGGTCTTCGTCCACGGTCGGCTCGACCATATCGATCCATATCGCGCCAGCCGGGATTGGCTCGGCCGGGTCGAGAATCCTCCGCTGGAGCCCGACGCTGGTTGCCGTTCCCGCGCCGGGGTCCGTTTTACCGGCATAGTGGACAATCAGCACGACTCACCCTCCGCTTCAGCCAAGCGCCCGGAGGAATTACATGAAGTCTCCTTACTTTGCCTGTCACAAGGCGAGGCAACGAGTTGGCCAGCGGAGACATTGGGATCGGAGGCGTTCAATTCTGCGCGCGGTTAAGCGTTTTCAAAACGTTAAGTCTCTTTTTGTGCAACTGCTTGACCGATCACCCGGTAAAGAGTCGAGATCCGCTAGATTGTCCGCCAGGATTGAGAAATTCAGGTGACACAGTCATTTCAGATCTAAATATGAATATTTATCAGGTGATTGTAGATAATTTTATCACAATGACATTATCTGACTCTCTTAAAATGTTGGTCTAAATCACTTTTTGGAAATACTAGACGATCGCCTTGGGCGACCCAAGCCGCCAGTTCAATGACACGCACCTTCGCATCACATTGATATCGCTTGGATCGGCGGAGACACTATATGCCGATTAGAACAAAACACGAACAAAAGCTTGCGCTTTTACGCCGGTCACGGCATAGTGAGAGAAGTTCGAGATGCGCGTCCGGAACAGACCGCTCTCCTTCTCCCCAATTCTCCCGTTCTCCCCCAATTCTCCGCTAGCAGCACGTGGCCGCCGCGCTCGCCGAACCGGGCGCGTCCGTTCGCCTGCGCGGGTTTTCTCCATCAGTTCCTCAAGGCGCCCATGACCCTCGCGAATCCGTCGCCCCGATCGAAACGCGCGAGGGTGACCCGCGCCCAGCGTGTTCTCGCCTCGCTCATCGCCGGCGCCGGAGTCGACGAAATCGGCGCGGCGGAGCGGCTGACCCGGAAGCGAACCGAAAGCATCCTGCGTCAGGAGTTGCGCAACCGCTGGATCGCGCCGGCCAGCGACTTCGCCAAGCTGCAGATCGCCAGGCTCGAGCAGATGATCCTGAAGCTCCTCGACCGGCTTCAGGACGGCGACCTGAAGGCGATCGACCGCGCGCTGAAGATCGTCGACCGGCTTGACCGCTATCACGGATTCACGAAGGGGGCGCGCATTCCCGAACCCTACGGTGAAGAGGAACGCGCTCGACTCCTGAAAAAAATGAATGAAATCGCAGACAGGCTCCAACCGGAACAGCCTGCCGAATGACCGACGAACCGGCGCAGCCCGCCCGAGTTCCACGCGCTCATCCTCGTCCCGTACCAGGCAGCCGGGTCAAAGGCGTCTCCGATTTTATGAATCTCGACCTCGAGACGCGCGTAGGCATGCTCGGGGAGATGACGCCGCTCGAATGCGCGCAATTGTTTCACGACTGGGCGTTCTGGGCTCGCCCCGAGCAGGCTCCGCCGGACGGAGACTGGATTATCTGGCTGATCCTCGCCGGGCGCGGGGCCGGCAAGACCCGCGCCGGCGCAGAAGCCGTGCGCACCTGGGTGCAGACCTACCCGATTGTCAACCTGATCGGCGCCACCATCGCCGACGCCCGCGACATCATGGTCAGGGGCGAGTCCGGCATTCTCGCCTGCTGCCGACGCGACGAGCGCCCCCGCTTTCTAACCGCCGACCTTCGGCTCGAATGGCCGAACGGCGCGGTGAGCGCGCTATTCTCAGCCGAAGAACCCGACCGGCTCAGGGGCAAGCAGCACATGAAATTGTGGTGCGACGAGCTCGCCGCCTGGCGCCAGCCTGACGCCTTCGATCAAGCGATGCTGGGCTTGAGGCTCGGAGACAAGCCCCAGGCTGTCATCACGACAACACCGCGCCCAACCAAGATCATCAAAACTCTGTCGGCCGGCAAGGACACGATCCTCACCCGCGGCTCGACCTTCGACAATAAGGCCCATCTGGCGCGGGCGTTCTTCGACCGCATCACCGCGCGCTACAAGGGCCGCGCGATCGGCCGGCAGGAGTTGTTCGCAGAGATCGTCGAGGAGACGCCCGGCGCTCTATGGACGCGCGCACTGCTCGAACGTCAACGCGTCGCGCCGGAAGCAGCGCCGAAGGAATTCGCCGAGATCGTGGTCGCGGTCGATCCGCCGGCACGGTCAGGCTCAAAGTCCGACGAATGTGGGCTCGTCGTCGCGGCAAAAGCGGAAAACGGGCTCTTCTATGTGCTCGCCGACCTGACCAGCCAGGGCGAGACGCCCGGCGCGTGGGGCGCGCGTGTCGGCGCCGCCTTTCGCGGCTTCAAGGCCAACCGCGTGGTGGCCGAAATCAACAACGGCGGCGACATGGTGACGGAAGTGCTGCGCCAGAGCGAGCCCAACCTGCCGGTGCGCGCGGTTCACGCGACGCGCGGCAAGTTCCTGCGCGCCGAGCCGATCGCGGCGGCCTACGAGCGCGGCCTCGTGTTTCACTCCGGGACGTTCATGAAGCTCGAGGACCAGCTCTGCGCGTTGACCCCCGATTTCGACCGCCGCGCGGGCTCCTCACCCGACCGGGCCGACGCGCTGGTCTGGGCGCTGGCCGACCTTTTGGGCGTGGGCGGCGGCGGCACGGGGGGGATGTACGAGTTTTGGACGGGAGCCGGCCGTCAATCAGCGGAACGAAAGACCCCCTAGCCTTCGAGCGAAACTCGCGGGTGATGCCACTCCAAGGCAGGGTCGTGATTTTTGCCATAACGAACAAACCTAGTGGACAGCGCGTCAAATGACGCTTACCTCCTCGTCAGGAGACGCGAATGCCTGCCGCCATCGTTGACGCAAGACAAGGAAAGCCCGGCGCCTTCGGCCCGCAGACCTTTGCAGACGAGCGCGATCGGGCCCGCTTTTCCGCGGTGGCCCTCAAAGCGTTCCTCGCACTCATGAAAGCCTGGGACTTGTCCAACGCGGAGGCCTCCGCGCTTCTCGGGGTTTCCGCGAGCTCACTTGACCGCATGAAGCGAGGGTCCCGCCCGACCTTGAGCCAGGACCAGCTGACGCGGGTCTCGGCGCTGGTTGGCGTTTACAAGGGCCTTCATCTCTTGTTTGCCGACGAGACGGCGGACGAGTGGACGCGGCGGCCCAATAGCGGGCCGCTGTTCGAGCACGAAACCCCGATCCAGGCGATGATCGAAGGCGGCATTCCGAGGATGCTCGAGGTCCGCCGCACCATCGACGCCGTCCGCGGCGGGCTGTGACCTTCTGAAACATGCTGAACGACCTGCCGGTCGTACGGGAAGCCTTTCCACGAACCGTCCGGCTCGTATCGACGGCGCGTCTCCGGCCGCCGGTGCTGGAGGCGCTCGTTTCAGCCGAGGACGCCGCGGCGCTCGCCGAAATCGAAGGGGCGACCAGCAATCGCCTGTTGGCGGAGAGCCGAGGAGCGGAGGGGATCGGCCGCGGCGAGTTCATTCACGGCGTGCCCTATGCGAGTTTCGTCAACGCCGCCTTTGCGTATTGGAAGCCGCGTGAAGCCAACCGCTTCAATGCAGCCCGCGGCGCCTGGTACGCGGCGCTCGATGTCGAGACCTGCTTGCGCGAAGTCGCCCATCACATGGGCGAGTTCCTCGCCCGTTCGGGCCAAT
>DATCEJ010000523.1:0-3796 GCA_036510135.1 Roseiarcus sp.
GCAGGCGACCGTCGACCGCCGCGCGCGCCCCAAGATCCGCGACGCAGTTCCGGGCACGATCGTCACCATCGAAGCCAAGGTAACTGAGCACCATGGGCCGCCAAACTCGCGCTCTCGGGCACCGTTCAAAGTGCTGGTCGAAGACGACACCGGGGACGTCGAGCTGGTCTTTTTCCTCACCAATCATGATTGGGTGCGATCGCGGCTGCCGATCGGGGCCACGCGCTGGATTTCTGGCAAGCTCGAGCTCTGGGACGGCCGCCGCCAGATGGTTCATCCCGATCGGGTCATGACAGCGGAGGAGCTCGATCGCCTGCCATCGGTCGAGCCGATCTACGGACTGACGGACGGCCTCTATCAGCGCATTGTCGCCCGGGCCGCGGAGGGCGCGCTCAAACGCCTGCCTCAGTTGCTGGAATGGGTAGGCGAAAAGACCCTGAGCGATCTGAAATTGCCGAGCTTCACGCAAGCGCTCGGCGCGATGCACCGTCCCGGGGCGCCCGCGGACATCGACCCGGCCGGTCTGGGGGCGACGCGCCTCGCCTATGACGAACTGTTCGCCAACCAGCTCGCGCTTCTCCTCGTGCGGGCGCGCATGCGCGCCATTCCCGGCCGAGCACACCGGGCTGAAGGCGCGTTGGCGCGACGCCTCGAAGCCGCCCTGCCCTTTTCGCTGACGGGCGCGCAACGCCAGGCGGTCGACGACATCCGCGCCGATCTCAGAGCCGAAAAGCGCATGCTGAGACTGCTGCAGGGCGACGTCGGATCGGGCAAAACCGTCGTCGCGCTACTGGCGATGGCGGAGGTGGTCGAAGCCGGCAGGCAGGCGGCGATGATGGCGCCGACCGAGATTCTCGCCCGCCAGCACTACGAACGCATGGCCCCGCTGGCGGCGAGCGCCGGCTTGCGCCTGGCGCTCCTGACCGGACGTGACAAGGCGGCCGCTCGCCGCACTACGCTCGCCGCGTTGGCGGAAGGAACGATCGACATCGCGATCGGCACGCATGCGCTGTTTCAGGAAAGCGTAACCTTCGCCGATCTCGGCCTCGCGGTGGTCGACGAGCAGCACCGGTTCGGGGTCCGCCAACGCCTTGCCCTCGCCTCCAAGGGCGAGGCCGTCGACCTTCTCGTGATGACGGCGACGCCGATCCCGCGTTCGCTCGTGCTCGCCTATTTCGGCGACATGGATGTCTCCGCTTTGCGCGAGAAGCCGCCGGGGCGCCAGCCGATCGACACGCGCATCTTGCCGATCGAACGGCTCGAAGAGGTGGTGGCTCGCCTCTCGCAGGCGCTGGCCTCGGGCGCGCGCGCCTACTGGATTTGTCCGTTGGTCGACGAGAGTGAGACGCTGGACGTCGCTGCGGCCGAAGAGCGTGCTGAAGCGCTTGGCGCCATCTTCGGCGATTCCGTTGGCTTCGCGCACGGCAAGATGGCCGGCGCCGACCGGGACGCGGCGATGGAGCGCTTCCAGCGCGGAACAACGACCGTCCTGGTCGCGACCACGGTGGTCGAGGTCGGCGTCGACGTGCCAGACGCGACAATCATGATCATCGAGCACGCCGAACGCTTCGGGCTCGCCCAATTGCACCAGTTGCGCGGGCGCGTCGGTCGCGGAACGAGCCGCTCGGCCTGCCTGCTGCTCTACAAGGGACCGCTGAGCGAAGCGGCGCGCGCGCGGCTCGAGATCTTGCGCGAGACCGAGGACGGTTTCCGCATCGCCGAGGAGGATTTGAAGCTGCGCGGCGAGGGCGACGTGCTCGGCGCCCGGCAGGCCGGCGCGCCCGGCTTTCGCTTCGCCCGGCTCGAGATCCATGGTGGCCTTCTGGGGCGGGCGCGCGCGGAGGCCGAAGCCGCGCTCAAACGCGACGAGCGGCTCGCGGACGAGAAGGGCCGCGGCTTGAGGTTGCTGCTCTATCTGTTCGAACGCGACGAGGCCGCCCGGCTGATCGAGGCCGGTTGAACGGCGCCGGCGATCAAATCCCGGTGAGCGGCGCGCCGGTGTCATCAATGTGAACGGTTGTGCTGCCTTCCGCCCACTAAATAGCCACACAGTGCGGCGAGAGCGTTCGAGCCTTGCTTCCCCTGGAAGCGATCTAGCAGTGGCGCCGTTTTTGCCCCGAGGCGTTGAGATGAGTGCAAACCGCGTCCGCGACATCGACTTTTGGCGCGGAGCCGTGCTGATTGCGATCCTGATCGATCACATTCCCGGCAACCCGCTCGAAAATTGGACTCCGAGGAACTTCGGCCTCTCGGACAGCGCGGAGGCGTTCGTCTTTCTATCCGGTCTCTCAGTCGGCCTCATCTACTTGCCCAGAGCGTTTAAGTATGGCCTCGAGCCGGTCGCCGGCAAGTGCCTGAAGCGGGCGCTTAAGATTTACGGCGTGCATATCGCGCTGACTGTGGCTGCGCTCGTGGTGTTTGGCGCGGCCTATTGGGCGAGCGGCGTGCCGGACCTGATCCAGGCGCATGGACGCGCTTTCGTCTTCGGCTCGCCGGGCAATGGACTTTTGGGACTTGCCCTGCTCAGCCATCAGTTGGGCTATTTCAATATCCTGCCGTTGTATATCGTACTGATGCTGTGGGCGCCGGTCGCGCTCGCGCTCGCGCTGCGCGGCCCGCTGTTGGCGCTCACGGTTTCAATTGGCCTCTATGCGGCCGCGCGCGCTTTCGGCCTCAATCTGCCGAATTGGCCAGAAGCTGGCGGCTGGTTCTTCAATCCCATCGCTTGGCAGCTCGTGTTCACGCTTGGCGTGGTGGCAGCGATCTTGTGGCGCGACGGTTTCCCAAGGCCCGCTCCGTGGCTGGTCGTGCTGAGCGCCGTGACAGTGCTGGGCGCCGCGCTGATCGTGACCAACGAGGGCGGCCTAGCGCCTGGTCTGCGCGACACGGCGACCGCGCATCTTGACATCGCCAAGCAGGATCTTGGGCTCGGTCGCCTCATCCACTTTGTTGCATTGGCCTATCTGATCGCGACGGCCACCGTGTTCGGGCGATTCATCGCGCCCGTCGTGAGGGGCGCGTTCGGCAACGCGGTCCAAAGTCTCGGCCGCAACAGCCTGTCGGTTTTCGCCGCCGGTTCGTTCTTGAGCGCCTGCGGCCAAGCCGCCTTAGCGGCCGCTTCACCACATACGTCCGCTGGGGTTGAACGCTTCATCGGACTCGCGTACACGGTTATGTCCATCATTATCCTGTTCGCTGTCGCCTATTGGATCGAGTGCAGAAAAGCTCACGCCAACGCCGCGCTTGCCGTTGCACAACCAGCGCCTTTGCGCGTCTGGCGGGGGTTATCTGCTTCCTCTTCACCCTGAGCGCCGCGCATGCCGAAGAGGGTTCGTGCCCGAGCGAAACCGCAGCCTTCGAGCCTAACGGCGCCCCACTTGCCTTCGCAAAGGTAAGGGTCGGCCTGCCGAACGACATTTTGGCCATCGGCTCGTCTTCAACCGAAGGTATCGGGGCCAGTTCGCCGGCAAATAGCTATCCGGCCCGACTCGAGGCAGAACTCGAAAAGCAGACCGGCGCGGACTTCGACGTCAAGAACGCTGGTGTGGGCGGCGAACTCGCCGCCAAGACGCTGGACCGGCTGAAGAGCGCGCTGAGGTCCGGCTGGGCGCGGCTGGTGATCTGGCAGGTCGGGACCAACGACGCGATTGTCGGTGTCGATGAGACATTGTTTCGCGCCACCCTACAGGCCGGCATAGCCGCGGCGCATGCCGCAGGCGTTCCGATGATGCTCGTCGGCCCACAGTTCACGCTAAAGACCGCCGACCCCGTCCGCTACGAGCGGTTCGTCAAGATT
>DATCEJ010000524.1:0-5634 GCA_036510135.1 Roseiarcus sp.
TTTGCAAAAGCTAGCCGCCTGGGCGCCGGAGAGCGTCTTCTACGGCACAACTGCGTCTTTCACTGAGAGCACGATGACGGGCGCCGGCGACCGCTACACAGAAATCATGGCCGAAACGAAGATCGCGTTGGCGCCGCGTGGGTCCTCCGTCGAGACCTATCGGTTTTTTGAAGCGATGCGCCAGGGCTGCGTCGTCATCTGCGATCGCCTTCCGCCGCATTGGTTTTACGTCGGATGCCCCGCGATACAGATTGATGACTGGGGCAACCTGGAGGCCGAGGTGAAAGCGCTGTCGGCTGACCCCAAGCGCCTCGCGGACCTGCACCGCCGATCCTTGGCCTGGTGGGATGAAAAACTCTCCGAGCGCGCCGTCGCCCAGGTTATGGCCGAATGCCTCGAAGGCGCGGAGCAGGTCAATGCATAGCTATTGCTGGGCGCCGGAATAGCCATCCTCGACCTCATGGCGCTTCTGGCTTGCGGTGATCCGGGCCACGGCCTCGTCGATCGGTTCTTGAGCGGACCGCCAGGCGGGAGCGCGATCGCCACGGGGGCGCGTCTTTGGACCGCGACCCTTAGAGGCGCGTCCTGGGCCACCGCGAAACCGGCGAAGACGAGCAAAACGAGCGCGGCCGCAGGGTCCGAACCAAATTCGGGTGGCCCAGAAGCGCACGAGGTCAGATGCCGTGATCTTCGATCAAGCGAATGTGATTCAGGATTATCGGCGCGGGAACACGAAACTCCCGTGTCGAAGTGCGGACTGAAGTGTTAACAGCACCGCAAACCGCGAATCGTCCTCTTGGGAGCACGGGCGGGAACCCATTACGGGTGGGAGGCGGTCATGAACGCAATTTACGTTAGGATGGAGAGATTCAGGCCCTATATCCTCAGCATCCTCCGCATCGTCATCGGGCTCCTGTTTCTGGAGCACGGGCTTTCGAAAGTGTTCAACTTTCCCACTCCCTCCCCTGTCGCCTCGCTAAGCGGGCTCCTTATTCTCGCGGCGATCCTCGAGACGATCGGCGCGGCTCTGTTTCTCGTAGGCGCCTTTACGAGGATTGTTGCGTTCATCCTCTCCGGGGAAATGGCCTTCGCCTATTTCATGGCCCACGCGCCGCGCTCGTTCTATCCGCTCGTCAATGGCGGCGAGCTGGCGGTCATCTACTGCTTCGTGTTCCTCTACTTCGCCTTTGCGGGCGGCGGTCCTCTCAGCGTCGACCGCGCGGTGTTGAAGCAGGCTTAGCCCGCCGGCGCCTCGCGCCGCTTTCAGAAATGCTGAAGGCGGCGAGCGTATTTGACACCGAGCGTCAGGCGCGCGTCTTAAAGGCGGCTCGAGAGCGCGAGGCATACGCGCGAGCCGCGCTATAGGGCGAGGAAACATGAACCACAGCGGGCCAGCCGGCTTAAGCGCGGGCACGATTTCGGCCCGTATCGACCGGCTGCCGGCGACGCGCACGATCTGGACAATCGTGGCGCTGCTCGGCTTCGGGATGTTCTTCGAGTTCTACGACCTCCTGTTTTCGGCCTATGTCGCGCCGAGCCTCGTCAAGTCGGGCGTGCTCACCGCAACGACCACGGGGCTGTTCGGGACGGCGGGAGTCGCGAGCTTCATCGCCGCCCTTTTCACCGGCCTGTTCATTGGCACGCTCCTCTGCGGCTTTCTCGCCGACTGGCTCGGCCGCCGGGCGATCTTCACCTGGTCGCTGCTCTGGTATTCGGCCGCCAACGTCATGGTGGCGCTCCAGCACGACGCCGCCGGGATCAACTTCTGGCGCCTCATCTGCGGCATTGGCCTCGGCGTCGAGATGGTGACGATCGGCGCCTATTTGAGCGAGCTTGCGCCCAAGGGCCTGCGCGGGCGCGCCTTCGCAATCAACCAGGCGATTGGCTTCGTCGCCGTGCCGGTCGTTTCGTTCCTTGCCTATATGCTCGTCCCGACCGCGCCATTCGGGCTCGAGGGCTGGCGCTGGGTGGTGCTGATCGGGGTGGTCGCCGCGCCCGTCGTCGTCTTTTTGCGGCGCGGCCTGCCTGAAAGCCCGCGCTGGCTCGCCAAGCATGGGAGGCTCGCCGAAGCCGACCAAGTCCTGCGCGCGGTCGAAGCGAAGGTCGAGGCGGAGTACGGCCGGCCGCTGCCGCCGCCCGGCCCCGAGGAGCCGGTTTCGCCGGCGAGCCGCTTTCGGGACCTATGGCTTCCCGGCGTTCGCGGCCGGGTCATCCTGATGAGCGTCTTCAATATCTTTCAGACGGTCGGCTATTACGGCTTCGCCAATTGGGTGCCGTCGCTCCTGGTCAAGCAGGGGATCAATGTCTCGACCACCCTCGGCTATACGACGATAATCGCGCTCGCGGCCCCGATCGGGCCGCTCCTCGGATTCTTTCTCGGCGACCGGTTCGAGCGCAAATGGATCATCGTCGCCGCCGCGGGCGCTATCCTTGTCTGCGGCCTCATTTTTGGCCAGGCGCTCGGTTCGGCGCTCATTATCGCCATGGGGGTGGGGCTGACGCTCGCCGCCAACATCATGTCGTTCAGTTTCCACGCCTACCAGCAGGAGCTGTTTCCGACCGGCATTCGCGCCCGCGCCGCCGGCTTCGTCTATTCGTGGAGCCGGCTCTCGGTCATTTTCTCATCCTTCGTCATCGCCTTCGTGCTGGAGCACGCCGGCGCCTTCGGCGTCTTCGTCTTCATCGCAGTGGCGATGGGCGTGGTGATGGCGGCCATCGGCCTGTTCGGACCGCGCACGACCAATCTGGCGCTGGAGGAAATCTAGGGCGACGCCCGAGGCCCTCAACCGGGAGCTCGCTAGTTAGCGAGTCCGTTTTGAGCGATTTCAGCGGCTTGCGGCGCGATTAACGAGTCATTCCCAGTCGGGTCGAAGCGGCCCTGTAGCCGCGCTCGATGAGCGTGGCCGGCGCGGCCAGCGACCGCGCCTACAGCGCCCATTCGAAGGAGATGCAAGGTCCGAAGCTCTGGCCGAGCGTCGCGTGTGGGCAACGCCAGGCGATCCAGCCACATTTCTGAAAAACAATATCAGACGCCAGCGGCATTGGCAAGAAATTGTCGACTTTTCTTACCGCGCGTTTCCGCCCTCAACCAGGCGCATTCGCCGCTCGCCGGACGACGAGCGATCTCCTCAACGGGGGTGTCAGGTCCTCACGGCGGTCCCCAGCTTCGCCAAGCGATCTTACCGCTTCAGCGCCGCCAGCACCTTGACCGAAGGGCGGCCGTTGACCTCGAGGCCGGCCCGTTGCTGGAAATCGGCGATCGCGGCCTTGCTCTTGGTTCCGACGTGCCCGTCCGGGTCGCCGCCGATGTCATAGCCGCGCCTCTGGAGCAAAGACTGCAATTCCTTCCGTCCCTCGCGCGACAACAGCAGATCGTCGGTCGGCCAGGGGGTGACGATGCCGCGTCCGCCGCCGAGGCGGTCGGCCAGCACGCAGGCGGCGAGGGTGTAGGATTCGGCGGCGTTGTAGGAATAGACGGCGTCGAAATTCCGCGTCACCAGAAAGGCCGGCCCGTCGCGTCCCGCGGGTATGAGGAGCGCGGCCTCGCCCGGCCCAAGCGGGCGGCCGTCGATGCGGCTCAAGCCGCGCGACGCCCAGGAGGACATGGGCTGCCTGACCTTGCGCCCCGATGGGCCCGAATAGCCATCGGGCAGCTTGACCTCGAACCCCCAAGGGAGCCCTGAACGCCAGCCCGATTTGTGGAGATAATTCGCCGTCGAGGCGAGCGCGTCCGGCGCCGAATCCACAATGTCGCGTCGCCCGTCGCCCTCGAAGTCGACGGCAAGTCGCAAAAAGGTCGAGGGCATGAACTGCGTCTGCCCGAAGGCGCCCGCCCACGATCCGTTGAGCTTCTCGGGCGGCACATCGCCGCGGTCGATGATCTTGAGCGTCGCCATCAACTCGGAACGAAAATAGTTCGCGCGATCGCCCAGGCAGGCAAGGGTCGTGAGCGACTGCACAAGCGAGCGCTTGCCCATCTCCTGGCCGAAATTCGACTCCACCCCCCAGATCGCCGCCAGCATGAAGCGGCTGACGCCATAAGTTTCCTCCGCGCGGGCGAGCGCGCGCGCTTGCCCAGCCATCGCCGCCTTGCCGTCGGCGACCCGATCGTCGTCCACCAGCCCGTCGACATAGTCCCAGACCGGCGTCTTGAACTCGGGCTGCTGCTTCTGGAGATCGAGCACTTTCGCGTCCGGCTCGAGTCCGTTGAAGGCGACGTCGAGCGTGCGTGCGGAAATCCCGCCGTGCGCGGCCTGGGTTCGCAGCGAACCGACGCAGGAGGCGAAGTCGGCCCGCGCCGAGGGCGCGAATGCGCTCAGCGCACTAACGGCGACAAGACCTGACAAAAGAAACCGCTTCATGAAGTCAATCATCCGCGATTCGCGCGATTCCGTCGAGCCGCGACTTAGGGGTCGTGGCCCATCGACAGGTCGCGGGCGCGTGAAGGTAGGCTAAAGTCATGGCTAGAATCGGGAAGATTCCACGCCAATCGCTCAGAACCTCGCGCGGGACAGAGGTTGACAGCGCAACGGGCGCGCCGAATATGACCCGCCCAACTTTCACCTCATGGCCATGGACAGAATTGCAGGACGACTGCTGGCGCTTTGTGCGCTCGGAACGGCGCTTTGCGTGGCCGCGCCCGCGCGCGCGGACCTGCGCATGTGCAATAACTCCAGTAACCGCGTGAGCGTCGCCATGGGCTATACCGACGGGCAAAGCTGGGTCAGCGAAGGCTGGTGGAATCTCAAATCGCTCGACTGCGTGACGCTTTTGCGCGGCGCCCTGGCGGCCGAGTACTATTATCTCTACGCGATGGACGAGCGTGGCGGCGAGTGGAAGGGCAAGGTGTTCATGTGCACGTCCGATCGCGAGTTCAAGATCGACGGCCGGCAGGATTGCTTAGTGCGGGGCTACAACCGAACCGGGTTTTTCGAAGTCGACACCGGCAAGGACTCAAAGAGCTGGACGGTGCAACTGACCGACCAGGCGAACCCTTAAGCCGCAACGTCGGTGCGCTGTTCCGGCGCGGCGAAAAACGAGTGGCGGTAAGCTCCGCCGATTCTGGGAGAACGCCAGTGCAGTCCCGCCGCCGCCGCGTCAAAATCATCGCAACGCTTGGCCCCGCCTCGCCCGACCGAAAGACCGTCGCGGCGCTGTTCGCCGCCGGCGCGGACGTCTTTCGCATCAACATGAGCCATGCCTCGCATGACGGGATGCGGGCGCGGGTCGCGATGATCCGCGATGTGGAGGAAGAGACCGGCCGCCCGATCGGCATCCTTGTCGACCTGCAGGGGCCGAAGCTCAGGCTCGGCACGTTCGCCAGCGGCGGCGTCGACCTGCAGCGCGGCGAGGCCTTCATCCTTGATGGCGACCCCGCGCCCGGGGGCCAGGCGCGCGTCTATCTGCCGCATCCGGAAATCTTGAGTTCGCTCGCGAAGGGGCACCGGATCCTCATCGACGACGGCAAGGTGCTGCTGCGGGTCGCCGCGGCCGAGGGAGGCCGGGCGCTGACCGTCGTCGAAGTCCCCGGGCGCGTCTCCAACAAGAAGGGCGTGAGCTTGCCCGACACGACCATTCCGACCTCCGCCATGACCGACAAGGATCACGCCGATCTCGCCGCGGCGCTCGAGGAGG
>DATCEJ010000525.1:0-12517 GCA_036510135.1 Roseiarcus sp.
ACGAGTGCACACGAGCCGACCCAACGAGTTGAGACTACTGGAAAAATGCTTCCGTATCAAGAGTTTAGATTTTCCGTGGCGCCGATGATGGACTGGACCGACCGGCGTTGCCGGGCGTTCCATCGCATCCTCACGCGCCACGCCCTGCTCTATACCGAGATGGTGACCGCGGACGCGGTGGTATTCGGCCCGCGCGAGCGGCTGATCGGCTTCGATTCGAGCGAGCATGCCGTCGCGCTTCAGCTTGGCGGAGCGGCGCCGAGCCGGCTTGCGGAAGCCGCGCGCATCGGCGCCGAGTTCGGCTATGACGAGATCAATCTCAATTGCGGCTGTCCGTCCGACCGAGTGCAGAGTGGCCGCTTCGGCGCCTGCCTCATGCGCGAGCCGAGCCTCGTCGCTGAATGCGTGACGGCGATGGTCGCGGCAGTCGACATTCCGGTGACAGTTAAGTGCCGCATCGGGGTCGACGAGCAGGAGCCACGGGAGGCTCTATTCGCCTTCGCGGACGCTGTGAAAGCGGCGGGCGCCGCGGCGCTCATCGTTCACGCGCGCAAGGCCTGGCTCGATGGCCTAAGCCCCAAGGACAATCGTTCGATCCCGCCGCTCGACTACGAACTGGTTTACGAGCTCAAGCGCGCTTATGCCCAGTGGCCGATCATCCTCAACGGCGGCCTCGCCAATCTCGAAATGGGGTGCGCGCAATTGAGCCATGTCAACGGGATCATGCTTGGACGCGCGGCCTATCAGAACCCGGAGCTCCTGATCGGCGTCGATCCGGAGCTGTTCGGTGTGCCCGCCCCGGTCGCCGACGGGTTCGAGGCGATCGAAGCGTTCATGCCGACGATTGTGCGTGGGCTTCAGCGCGGCGAGCGTCTGCACGATTACACCCGGCATTTGCATGGGATGTTTACTGGCCGGCCTGGCGCACGCGCCTTCCGTCAGGTTCTCGCGACTGAGGCGATTCGCGCCGGCGCCGGGCTTGAGGTGTTGCGCGCGGCCGTTTCCCGAGTGGAGAGAACGCGAGAGTACGTCATAGGGCGTCCGGAAGGACGCCCATCTCTCGACGGGCTATGGGCGGCGGAATAGGCTCGCGCCTACTTCGCCATCAAGACCAGCCGATCGCGTTCGACCGCGTAGCTCTTGAGCCGCTCGAGAAAGCTCATTCCGAGCAGGCTCTCATCCAATGCGCCGCGGCGCGCGACCAGTGCGGGCACGTTGCGCATGACGATTGGCCCGATCGCAACCTGGTCGAGCCGTGCCTCCGCCGCCATCGCCCCGCCATTGGCGGTAGTGACGGGAACGTCGAAGACGAGGCGGCTCGTCTCGACGCCCGCCCGCTTTGCGTCCTGGGCGGTCAGCACAACGGCGGAAGCGCCAGTGTCGAACAGGAAGGTCACGCGCGCGGCATTGACCCGCCCGGCAATCGCGAATTCGCCGCTGAGGCGCCGGTTGATAACGACTTTCCCGCCTTGTTCCACCTGCGGTTCTGAGGGCAAGAGTTCGCCCGTGATGCGTTCGAAAATGGCGGAAGCTTCGAAGCGATAGGTGTAGACGCCGGTCAGCGCGATCAAGAGGAGCGCCCAAGTCATGGCCGCAGTGACGAGGCGTGCAATGTCGCTCGGGCGCGCCGAACGCAAGCCGCTGAGCACGAGCCAGAGCAGAAGCGATACGCCGATCGCGGCGCTCGCGAACTGCTGGTGAGTCAGCCCAAACAGGGTCGTTTCGTGCGGGGTCATCAGCAGCGCGGCCCACGCGACCGCGAGAACGGCAACCGGCAAGATGAGGCGCATCAGCTCCCCCGTCCACCGGCGGTTCTGACCCGGCCGCTGCGCGCCGCGCGCGATCGCGCATGGACCAGCCGTTGCTCGAGCCCGGCCATGATTGCGAGCCGCTCGGGCTCGCTCATTGTCGCCCAGGCGGCGATTTCCTCGCCCGTGCGACCGCAGCCGATGCACAAGGCCGACAGCGGATCGAGAATGCAGACGTTGATGCAGGGTGTGGAGATAGCGGGCACAGGCCTTACTTAAGCGGACGTATGTCCGATGAGAAGTCCGCACCAGGCGGCGATCTCGCTGCATTGTTGCGCGGCGCCAGCGACGTCGCCGGTCTGTCCCTCGATCGCGCGTCGCGCCAACGCGACCACTAACAAAGCGCCGGCGCCGCTCATGAGCCCTGCGAGGAGCGCATGGGTCAGCCCAAGCGCGCCGAGGCCGAGCGCGACCGCTATGACCAGGGCCGAGCCCCAGGCGGCAGCGAGCGCCTTCGAGTCGAGCCGGCCGGCCGCAGCGCCGGCGCCGTCGGCCCGCGCCGGCGGCAGGAGCGCGAGTGGCGTCAACGCGGCAGAGCGGGAAAGCGCCGCGACCAGCATCAGGCTTGAGCCGGCGCCCCAGAACCCGCCCTCGAGGGCCGCGGCCAGCGCGCCAACGCGAAAGATGAGCGCGAGCGCAATCGCGATCGCGCCATAAGCGCCGACGCGGCTGTCGCGCATGATCTCGAGCTTCCTTGCTCGCGTCGCGCCGCCGCCGAAGCCGTCGGCGACATCGGCGAGCCCGTCCTCGTGCAGCGCCCCGGTCGTAACGACGATCGCGGCGGTCGCCAGCCCCGCGCGGAGGAGCAGGGGCAGGCCGAGCAGCGCGGTGAGCGCGAGGACCAGCCCGCCGATGAGGCCGACCACGGCGCCTGCGACGGGCGCGGCCCAGGCGATGCGGTCAATGTCGAGCGATGTGATTGAGCCCGATTCGCCCACGCGCAGCCGAGTGAAGAAGCGCAGGGCGTCGGCGATGTCGCGGACGAAGCGGGCGCCGCTCAGGCCCACAGAAACACGAGGACCGCCACGGCCCCGACCGCCGTCAGCCCCGATTCGATGATGCCCCACTGGCGAACGAGGGCGCGCGCCGCCGCAACGTCGCCACCGCGAAGCGAGCGGATCTGGTTGTCGAGCGGCGACATGACGAAGAAGGCGTAAAGCCAGCTTGCAATGATGACGAGCGCGCCAAACGCCCAACGCACGTCCTCGGACTCGAAATAGGCGATGAAGCCGGCAATCGCCGACACGAGCGCAAGCGCAATGAGAAGCGCGACGCCGCGGCTGTCGCTCGGGCCCCATTCGCTGAGCAACGCCTGATCCTCGAGCCTGAGGCGAGCCGGCTGCTCAACCCAGTTGACATAGAACGAGGCGCCGGTGAAGGCGGCCGCAAAAGCCAGCGCAAGCGTTCCCCAGATCATGACGGCTCCCTGTTGCAAGCGGCTCCTCTAGCATGAAGCGACGCGGAAAGCGCGAGGCGCCGCTCGACAAGGCCCCACCGAACCCCGCCGCGAATCCGATTGTAACGGACAAAACTGCCATGGCGCGGCCGTTCCGCCTCCGCCGCAAAGCTGGGCTCGACGCCATGCGATCAGATCAATGGTGTGGACTCCTGCGCACGTGGCGCGCGTGTTCAGAGGTCGCTCGCGCCCGTTGCCGATTGAGCGTGTTTCTGTGCCGCGTACGGGCGGCGCTCGACCCCGCGCCCGCCCCGGTCCTTGGGATGGCGGCGGCCGCCGCAGCTCCGGGCGGCGGATTGCTCTGCGCTGAGGCTGGCGGAGACGCGAGCACGAATACGAGGGCGACGCCGATCGAGGCCAAGATTGCGTTGCGCGTGGTCATGTCCCCATTTCGGTTGCCGGCGACGACGGCGCCGAGCTGTCCGATCCCCTTTATACGCTCATCGTCCAGCCCAGCGAACTGACGCTTAGGCTCGGCAACCCACACCTGCATGGAGCCAGGCGTTCGGGTGGCCCAGAGATGATAGGTCAGGGCAGTAAGCGAGGCATCGCGGGCCGCGGGCGGCTCGGTCGAGAAGAGCGCGCCGGACTCCTGGGAACGAGCCGCTTCGCGCTCGCTTTCATGGGTCATGGCGCCGCCAAACAATCCGTCCGCCATGCGGTGTCGAGAGGCGCCAAGCGCGGCAACGCCAGAGCCTGAACCGGTCCGCCGGGATTTTCGGCCTCCTCGATTGAATAGATCAGCGGGCCGGGCCTGAGCGCCAGACATCCGTGCGCGCGTTCGGATGGGCCTAGAGCCGCTCTGCCGGCATTTTGAGATCGGACGTCGCCACGTCGCCCTTTCGGCAGACCTTCAGCTCTCCGCCAGGGCCTTCATGAGATGAGGCGCCAGCGGATTTTCCTGGGCTTGAGGCGAGATCAGGTCGAATGTCGACACGGTGAGCCAGCCCTTGCCGAGGAAGCTGCGCTTCACAAACGCGGCGGCGTGATGCAGCCAGCCGACCGCAACGCCGGCGTCGACCAATCCGCCGAAGGCGGTCGAAGGGAAACCGGTCAGCACGTGATTGGGCAATAGACCGCTCCAATGTTCGTCGAGCATGGGCCCGTCGGGCAGGCCCGACCATGGGCCCTCCATGCGCCGCCAGGTGAACGCGCCCATCCACTGTCCGTCCCAAGGCGTGCCAGCGCGCTCCCGGAGCAGCATCGAGGGGAAATTGTGCCGGTCGTTGAGCGGCAGGTTCCGTTCCGGGTCGATGAGCGCGTCGGCAGAATTGGCGACGAGCAGAACCTTGCGCCCGGTGATGAGCGCCGTGCGCACCGGGGTCGTCAGCCGCGTCGCGACAAGAGTCTCGGCGCTCTTGGCCGTCGTGGCGCGGTTCGGCCAACCGATCGCGGCGAGCATGTTCGAAGCCGCTTGATCGATAGGAAACAGCGGCGGCGTCGCGCCGCCGAGCAGCGGGACGGCGCACAGTCCAAGCGCATTGCGTGACAGGACGCGCCCCTTGCCGTCGCGCGCCTCGAGTTCGAGCGGAACGATGGCGATCGCCGAGGCGGCCCCGGCGGAAAGCGCAATCGTGGTCGGATTGGGTCCAAGCGCGGCCTCGCCGTCTTGGTCGGCCAAGCGCCAGTGGAGCCGCGCGCCGTCCGGCGGCTCGGCCGCGCCTGCGAGCCGCACGGAAACTTCGAAGCGCTCGCCCGCGCGAACGGCTGTACGCGCCGTCTGCGCGATGATCAGCCACGGCTGTTGGAGGTTGGCCAGCCGCTCGGCGAACGCGCGCGGATGGTTCCGAACGTCCATGAGGCCGTTCGATTCCCACTGCACGTCGTTGAGCTCGGTGATGACATAGCCGGAGATTGGCCGCTCCCAGCGCAGCGTCTCGATCTGGCGCTTCAGCCCGCGATACTGAAGCTCTTGTGCTGCGCTCACGAAGCCGTCGAGGTCGCCAAAGGTCGGCGCAAGCTGGGCATCGCGAAAGCGCGTTTCGATCCCATGCGGATAAGCTGCGCCGAGGTTCCAGTCGTGCCCGCTTTCAAACCACCACGGCTCGCTTCCATCCGCCTCCAGGATCTCGCGCGGATGAGGCAGCCCCCATACGCCGAACTCCGAGCAGATCAGCGGCTCGTCGCCGCGCCGCTCCGCGTCGCCATGCGGAGAGAAGGTCCAGCTCGCGCGGTCGGCGAACGCCCGCGTCGTCGCTGCGAAAGCCTCGTTCTGATGCGGGAAGCCATTGTACCAATGGAAGTCCTCGATGTCGGTCTTGAGGTGGGTGTTGCGCGGAAAGCATGGGGAATTGTCGACAAGCAGGCTGTCGGGAACGAGCGTCTTCGCCCAGTCGAAGGTCTCGATCAGCCAGCGCCGGTCGTCTGGATTGTCGTCGAGATCGATACCCCAGCCCTCGTTGAACAGCGTCCAGATGCATATCGAGGGATGATGCCCGTGCGCTGCGACCGACGCCCGGAAAACCCGCTGCAACGCCGCACGTGTCGCTGGCGCCAGGAATTGCATGTAGGGCATATCGAGCCAGACGATGAGACCGAGCCGGTCGGCGAGATCGAAATAGAGCGGGTCGGGAATCTTGACGTGGCAGCGCAGTGTGTTCAGCCCCATCGCCTTAGCGTTGGCAAAACGTTGTTCGAGAAACTGCGGATTGGGCGGGCGGCACTCCTCTTCGGGATACCAGTCCTGATCCAAGGCCCCGAACATATAGAAGGGATCGCCGTTGAGCAGGAGGCGCCCGTCCTTCGCCTCGAATCGGCGGAACCCGACAGTTCTCTCGATCGCATCGACGGTCGCATCGCCGACGATAAGTTCGATGACGAGATCGTAAAGTTTCGGCGCTTCGGGCGACCAGGGCTCGGCCCCGGGAAGAGCGAGCACCGCGTCAAAGCGACCCAATCGAAAGTGATGGACCGTGCGCGCGGCGAATTCGCCGCCGCGGGAAAGCGTAACTTGCAGAGTCGTCGCAGGGGCGGCGCGCGATACCTCGCCGCTCACCGACACAACGCCCGTCGTGAGGTCGAACGATGTTTGCACGTTGGCGTGGGCGATGTGAACTGGGTCTCGCGCCTCCAAACGCGCTGACTTCCAGATTCCGCCTTGGACCCCGTACCAGTCCTGCTTGGCGGCGAGCGATTGGCTGAAGCGGCCGCCATTGCGGTCGTCGGGCGCCCGCGCATCGACGCGGAGCACGAACGAGGTCTTGCCGGCAAGCGTTTGGGTCAGATCAATTTCGATCGGGGTCCAGCCGTCGCCATGAGCGGCGACCGTAGCATCATCGACCAGGATCACCGATTCGTGGAAGATTCCCTCCAGGATGAGATGGATGCTCTTGTCCGCCCAGTCCGCCGGGATTTGGAGGCGCCGCCGATAGCGTCCGGTCCCTTGCGCGTTGCGCAACGGCGGAAATTGCGTCTGCCAGATCCCGGGCGTGCGGATCGTACGGCCCTCGCCGTCGGGCCGCGCGGTCGGGCCCTCGAATTCGAAGTCCCAGAGGCCATCGAGCGCCAGCGTTGGGCGACATCCCGCGACGTCAACATCCATTTGAGACTCCGCGGTGTTGTTGATGGGCAAACCCGACGTAAGCGGGAATTATCAAACTATCCGAAAAGCTGATACCAAAACCAGGAGTACGAGCAGGCCGGAGGCGTCAACATCTTCGGCCGCGGGTTCGGCAATTATGACCAGGACATCGTGCTGAGACTCATGACCGAATCGTGAGCGCCGGAAGGCGCCGCCGCAATGCGCCAATCAGAGCGCCGCTCCCGTCTCGTCAAACAGGCGCGCATGGCCTTCGTCGAGCCTGAGCCCGACAGCTTGACCCGATTTGGCGTCGAGATTGCCCTCGCCCTCGACGATCAGCTGACCGGCCGGTGTGTCGACGTAGAGAATCGTCGAATTGCCGAGATGTTCGATGATCGCAATAGCGCCAGCGAAGGCTGCCTGAGGATCGTTCGGATCGACGACGGCGAGATGCTCTGGCCGCACCCCGAGCTCGGCCAGGCCAGCGCCGGCGGTCGTCGTTATGACGACCTCGGCCGTCCGGCCGCCCGGCAGAACGACGCTCGCCGTTCGGCCGTTCATGGCGGCGATGTCGACAGCGAAAAAATTCATGCCCGGTGAGCCGATGAACGTGGCGACAAACTTGTTCGCCGGCGTGTTGTAGAGCTCGAGCGGCGAGCCGACCTGGGAGATGACTCCCTTGTCGAGCACGACGATCTTGTCGGCGAGAGTCATCGCCTCTGTCTGGTCATGCGTCACATAGATCATCGTCGTGCCGAGCTCGGCATGAAGCTTCGCCAGTTCAAGGCGCATCTGCACGCGCAGTTTCGCGTCGAGGTTGGAGAGCGGCTCGTCGAACAGGAAAACCTCGGGCTTGCGCACGAGCGCTCGGCCGATCGCGACCCGCTGGCGTTGGCCGCCCGAAAGTTCGGCGGGCCGACGATCGAGATAGGGCTCGAGTTGCAGGATGCGCGCGACTTCGAGCGCCCGCTCGTCTTGCACCTTTCTCGATTGGCCCGCGACGGAGAGGGAGAAGGCGATGTTTTGCCTCACCGTCATATGCGGGTAGAGGGCGTAGGACTGGAACACCATGGCGATGCGCCGCTTCGCCGGCGGCACGTCGGTCACGTCCGCATTGTCGATAAAGCACTGGCCGGCGGTGATCGCCTCGAGTCCGGCGATCATCCTGAGCAGCGTTGACTTGCCGCAGCCGGACGGGCCGAGCAGCGCGGTGAACGAGCCTTTTTCGACCGTGAGGCTGAGGTCGGAGATTGCGGTGACCGCGCCGTAGCGCTTTGTCACTCGCCTCAATTCGACATGGGGGCCGGCGGCGGCCTCGCTCCCGTTCGTTGCGCCAGCGGCGCTCATCCCTTGATCCCAGCCGACAGCATGATCGCTTGCGTCACCCGGCGCTGAAAAATGAGGTAGACAAGAGCAACGGGCAGCGCCGCGACCATGGCGACCGCGAGGTCGCGCGCGTACTGGACGCCGAAGGCGTCGTGAACCTGCGTTATGCCGACGGTGATGTTCATTCTGTCCTCCGAGTTCACGGCGACGAACGGCCATAAGAATAGATTCCATGCGGCGATGAAGGTGATGATCGCCAAGGCTGTGGTGATGCCCCAGTTCATTGGCAGGTAGATGCGGAACAGAAGCTGGAATTCATTCGCGCCGTCGATCATCGCGGCCTCGCGAAAGTCCTTCGGCACTGAATCGAAAAACTGCTTGTAGATAATGACCGTGACCGGCGCGAGGAGCTGCGGCAGGACGACGCCGGGCAGCGTGTTGATGAGGCCGAATTGATTGATCAGGATGAAGTGGTTGACGGTCAAAGCCGGGATCGGGACCATGAAACTCGCGAGAATCATCCACCAGAAAAGGCGCCGGCCAGGAAAATTCAGTTGCGAAATCGCATAGCCGGCCCCCGCCGCCGTCACGATGACGAGAACCGTGACCGCCGCCGAAGTGACGAGCGAATTGACGTACCAAATGCCGATCTTCGTCTCGAGCAGGACGTGGACGTAGTTTTGGAAGGTGAAATGCTCCGGCCAAAGCTGCACGGCCGGACGCACGACCTCGTTCTCCGGCTTGAACGTCGTCACGAGCGCCCAGTAGAGCGGGAATGCCCATAGAGCCGCGCCGACGACGGTAGCCGCCGTAATGACGAGCCCGACGAGATCGAGATGGCGGAGGCGGACCAATCGGCCGGCGCGCCGCGAGGCGAAGACGTCAGCGCCGGTCTCCACCGAGGCGCTCACCTCTCGCCTCGCGCGCGCAAGAGTTGAAACTGCAGCACGGAGAGCGCCGCGATGAGCACAAAAAGGACCATCGACGCGGCTGCGGCGAGTCCGCCCTTATTCATCTGAAAGGCTTGCTTGAGGATGTATTGCACCATCACGATGGTCGTATCGATCCTGCCGCCCTGCGAAAAAAGATAGACCTGATCGAAAATCTTGAGCTGCAGGATCATCTGGATGGTGAACACGAGTACGGTCACCGGCCAGATCAGCGGCCAGGTGATGCGTCGGAATTGCGTCCAGCGACCGGCCCCGTCGAGCTGCGCCGCCTCGTAGATTTCACTCGAAATGTTGCGCAGGCCGGCGATGAAAAGAAGGACGTTGAAACCGATGAGCCACCAGATCGTCACGACGGCCACCGCCGGCATGAACAGCGGGATTGTCCGAAAGATCGAGAGGCGTTGTCCGTCATTGAACAGCTGGATGACATGCTGCGCGATGCCGAAATCCTTGTCGCACATCCATTGCCAGATCCTGAAGACGACCGATACCGGCAGGACGTAGGGCAGAAAGAAGGCGGCAAGCACGACGCTTTGCAACCAACCCTTGAGACGGTTCACCCCAAGCGCGACCAAAAGACCAATGAGCGTGCTCGGGATGACCGAGAGAATGACGAAATAGAGGGTGTTCCAGATCGCGACCGAGAACAAACGGTCCGAGGCCAGGCGGAAATAATTATCGAAACCCACCCACTTTCCGGGCCCGATCAACGGCGCGTTGGTCATGCTGAGCTGCGCCATCTTGATCGTCGGATAGATGAACAGCACGCCGTAGGTGACGGCAAACGGCGCCATCAACATGGACGCGGCAAGGATCTCGGTGCGTTTGCTCCTTAGCATCGCCTTGACAGTCTCCACCCCGCGCTTGAAACGCCGCCGGCCGGCTTTTGGCTCCGACCGGCGTCACGCAGAGCGTCGAGCCTACTTGGCTTGGCCCTGGAGATCATCCCGCATCTGCTTCGCTGCGTCAGCGGGCGCCATCTCGCCGTTCATCGCCGGCATCACGTAATTGCCGGCCGCATCGTAGACGGGCGAGGCGACACCGGCGAGCACGGACACCGGATCGAACACTGCGGTCTTGGCAAGAGAAGCGTAGTCGGAGTTTGGTTTCAGCGCCTTGAACGCGGCGCTTTCCTGTACCGGCAGATAGGCAGGGACATGGCCGCCGCCCGCCCATTCGAGCGAGTGTTCGTTGAACCAATGGATGGCGTCGAGCACGAGCTTCCGTTTGGCCGGATCAACCGGATTGCCCTGGCGGTTAGGGATGGCGAACGAATGCGAGTCCGCCCAGGTCGCGGGATGCGCGTAGAAAGTCGGGATCTGGATCGCGCCCCAATCGAACAGTTGGCCCTTCTTGGCCAGGTCAACCATGGTCGGCACTTCCCAGACGCCGTTGATGTGCATCGCCGCCTTGCCGGAAGTGAAGAGCGCAATCGAGGCGGGATACTCGGTCTTCGCGGGCGTCCCGCCGCTCTTCACCCATTTCTGCATCTCGGCGATCGCGGTCGTCGCCTTGTCAAGGTTATCGCCATCCAGGAACTTGCCGTCCTTTAGGAACTGGCCGTCTTGCTGGTTGAGCAGCGTGTAGAAGATGCGCCACATCGTGGCGTTGTCCGCCGTCGGCGTCGACAGGCCGACAACGCCGTTCGCCGTGAGCTTGGCGAGGGCGGAGTCGAAGTTCGCCGCGCCGTCGAGACCCTTCGGCTTCCCATCGTCGCCGAGAAGACCCGCCTTCTTCAGGAGGTCCTTGTTGTAATAGAGAATGATAGAGTGGATATCGAGCGGCACGCCGTATTGCTTGCCGTCCGGGCCCTGCGCCGCCTTCCAGTTGGCAGGGCTGAAGTCGCTGGGCTTGATGCCGGCTGCGCTCAGCTCCTCGGGAGTAAGGGGGCTGACCACGCCCTCCGACACGCCGAGCGGCATGCGTGATTCATGGTAGGTCATGATGTCCGGACCTTGGCCCGTGGCCGCCGCGGTCTGCACCTTGGTGTAGAACGGAACGCCCCATTCGAGGGTCGTCGCATCGATCTTGACCTTGCCGGCGTGCTCCTTGTTGAACTCGTCGAGCATCGTCTTCATGCGGACGCCGTCGCCGCCGCTTAGAAAATCCCACCACACGATGGTGTCTTCGGCGCGCGCCGCGCTGATGGTCAGCGCCATGCTCGCCAGGGTCGCGAAAAGGACTTTGCGGATCATCTCGACTTCCTCCCTAAAATGGCCCGGCGGCTTCCCCGCGTCGGCGCTCGATTGCAGAATCTGTGCCTTCGGGAAGCCTTAGGGGAATGGTAGCGAGGAAAGCGCGAGGCGCCAAGGATTTTCAATCAGTAAATTTGATACAGAGCGCATGGAAGAATTGAAGAGGTTGGGCTAAAAGGCGTTTGGCTGGCTGACGTTTCTTTCCAGGTTTCTACTGGCAAAAATCCCCTAAGCCCGTGTCCTGGACCGAGCTTGACGCGGCGAGCGGAAGCCGGTCCGGTATATCGAGTTTCCTGATATCGAAAGGGAGGAATAATGCGCGCTTCGGTTATCGCCAATCGGGACTACCGGATCGCGAAAATCGACGACCGCCTGTATGGCGCCTTTCTCGAGCATCTGGGGCGGGCGATCTACACTGGCATCTACGAACCGGATCATAAGAGCGCCGACGCCAACGGGATGCGCAAGGACGTCATTGACCTCGTTCGCGAACTGAAGGTTCCGATCGTTCGCTATCCCGGCGGCAATTTCGTCTCGGCCTACAATTGGGAAGACGGGGTCGGCCCGCGCGAGAAGCGGCCGACACGACTCGACCTCGCGTGGCATACGTCCGAGTCCAACCAGGTCGGCGTGCACGAGTTCGCCGAATGGTGCCAATCCGCGAATACTGAGATGATGCTGGCCATCAATCTCGGTTCGCGCGGACTCGATCACGCGCGCAACTTCGTCGAATACGTCAACGGCCCAACCGGCAGCGCATGGGGCGACCTGCGCAAGGCGAACGGCCGCGCCGAACCGTTCGGCGTCAAGCACTGGTGCCTCGGCAATGAGATGGATGGGCCATGGCAGGTTGGCCACAAGACCGCCGACGAATATGGCCGCCTCGCCAACGAGGTGGCGAAGACGCTCCGCGCTTTCGATCGCTCGCTTGAACTCATCGTCTGCGGCTCGTCAAACGCCGATATGAAAACCTATCCCGAGTGGGAGCGTATCGTCCTGGAGCACACCTACGACGCGGTCGACCACATCTCGCTGCACATGTATTTCGCCAATCGAGCCAAGAACGCCGCCGAATATCTCGCGCTCAACGCCAAGCTCGACGCCTATATCAACGCCATCGCCTCGACGATCGAATTTGTCCGCGCCAATAAGCGCAGCCGCAAGCGGGTGACGATCTCCTTCGACGAATGGAACGTCTGGTATCATTCCAACGAGCAGGACCGCGAGATCCGGGAAGGCGCCAAGGGCTGGCCGCATAAGCC
>DATCEJ010000526.1:0-4713 GCA_036510135.1 Roseiarcus sp.
GACGCCTGGTCCGCCGCGACGAGAGCGGAGCGCCGCGACTATGACGAGGAATGCGACGTTGCGTTCAAGAGCGATGTCGCGCTTGGCATCAACATTGCGGGGCGGCATCGACTCGATTGGGCGAGCCGCTGGCATCATGCGGGGCTGTGGGAGGTGCCGTCGCTCGGCTCGGTAGACCTCGCCATGCAAGGCCACGAGGCGGCTGCGGATTTCAAGTTCACAACCTCGCGACACTATGTCGGCCGGCTTCGCCCGCTTGCTGATTTCATTGAACCCGACGCGGACTGATCATGAGCGAGTGCATCTGGATCCATTATGCGAGGCCCAGACCCCATTGGTACGGCCTCGACGCCGCGACCCAAGCCGCTCACGAAAGGAAATGGGCGATGGCGGCGGAAGCTTCGCTCGCCGCGGGCGGCTCGCGTCTCGGCCGCTATCATATCCGGGGTCAACAGGATTTCGAGACCGTCGAGATTTGGAGATTTCTGACCGCGGAGGCTGCGTTTGAGCATTGGGCAGCGCTGACGGCAGCGGCCTACGGCAAACTCAATGCGTTCGCGAACAACATCGGTCTTGCGATCGAAGGTTCGCCCTGATGACGACGCCGCTGCTCGAAGCCCGTGCGATCAGTCGCCGGTTCGGGCATGTGCGCGCTCTCGATGGCGCTGACTTCTCCGTCCACGCCGGGGAAATCTGCGCCCTCATCGGCGACAATGGCGCCGGGAAGTCGACGCTCGTGAAGATCCTTTCTGGCGCAGACCGGCCAGACGAGGGGCAGATCCTGGTTGCCGGCAAGCCGGTCGCCTTCAACTCCCCCAACGATGCCCAAGCTCATGGCATCGCGACGGTCTATCAGGATCTCGCTCTTGCCGCCGATCTGTCGCCTTTCGAGAATCTGTTTCTTGGCCGGGAGATCATCCTCCCGGGCCTGCTAGGCCGACTCGGCTTCGTCAACCGTCCGGCGATGCGCCGGCAGGCCAGCGAACAATTCGAGCGCCTGGGCGTACGGCTTCGCTCAGCCCGCGCTCCGGTGTCGTCCCTGTCCGGCGGGCAGCGTCAGTCGGTCGCGATCGCCCGCGCCGCTATGTGGGCCGGCCGCGTGATCTTCATGGACGAGCCCACCGCGGCCCTCGGCGTCGTACAGACGGGACGCGTGCTCGACCTGATCCGACAGGTTCGCGATCAGGGCATCGCAGTCGTCCTCATCAGTCACAATATGCCGCAGGTGCTCGCCGTTGCGGACCGGATCGAGGTTCCTCGTCTCGGACGACGCGTGGCGCGGTTCGCGGCGCAGGACGCGAATGTAGACAGGCTGGTGACGGCGATGACCAGCGGGTCGGTCGAGGAGCGCGTGACATGAGCGCAACCTCCTTGAGCGAACCGGAGGACGAACGACTCTCCCCACTCGAGCGCTGGACCCAGCTTCTTGGCGGAGGATGGATTTTCATTCTGCTGATCGCGCTGATCGCGATCTTCACGACGTTGCGCCCGGAGCAATTCGGGTCGGGCTTCAACCTGTCGATGCTCGCCATCAATGCGGCGATTCTTCTCGTTCTGTCGGTCGGGCAGACCTTTGTGATCATCGCCGGCGGGATCGACCTTTCCGTCGGCACCGTCCTCGTCTTCGCCTCGATCACGTCCGCTGAGATCATGCTCCGCATGTCGGGCTCGGCCGGCGGAACCTACGGCACGACCCAGGGCGGATGGGGCGTCGTTTTCGTCGGGCTCATCGTTGCGCTCGCGAGCGGAGCCGTCTGGGGCGCTATCAACGGCGTCCTTGTCGCCGCGGCGCGCATCCCGCCGCTCATCGTCACGCTTGGCACCTTCGGCATGGCGCTGGGCTTCGCACAAATCCTCACGAACGGCACCGACATCCGGGCCGTCCCGGAGATCCTCGTCGATGCAATCGGATCCGGGGCCATTGCCGGCGCTCCCGTCCTTGTTGTGATCGCGGCCGCCGTCGCCCTTATCGGCGCGGTCGTCCTTCATCTCACGCGCTTCGGCGTTCACGTCTTCGCCGTCGGCTCTGACAAGGAGGCCGCGCGGCGGGCGGGAATCAAAGTCGGGCGCAAGCTCGTTGCAATCTACGTGCTGTCGGGCACGCTCGCTGGGCTCGCCGCCATGATGTCGACCGCGCGCTTCGCGACGACGACCATTGGCGGCCACGCGATGGACAACCTGTCGACGATCTCCGCGGTCGTGCTTGGAGGCACGAGCCTGTTCGGCGGAATAGGCAGCATCGCCGGAACCGTCGTCGGCGTATTCATCCCAATCATTCTTCTGAACGGCTTTGTCATCCTTGGCATTCCGCCATTCTGGCAAACCGTGGCCACCGGCGCGGTTCTCATCCTCGCCGTATGGATCGACCAGCTCAAGCGAAGGGCTCGAGAACGCAGCTGAGGCTGCAATAAAAAGGAGAAAGCTAATGAAAATGACAGTTGGCGCCGCCGCTGCTTTCGCGCTCCTCGCGGCCTCATCGGCTGCTGAGGCAGCTGACCCCGCCATCGCACTCGTGCTCGGCGTGAAGGGAAGTCCTTTCTACCAGGCGCTCGCCTGTGGCGCGAAGGCAAAGGCGAAGGAGCTTGGCCTTGCCCTCACGATATCGGCGCCAGACCAGTTTGCCGCCGACAGCCAAATTCCGGTCGTAAACGCGGTCGCGGCGACGACACCCGTTGTCGCGGCTATCGTGCCGACCGACGCGAAGGCGCTGATCGCGCCGATGAAGCAGCTCGCCGATCGCGGAACCAAGATCGTGACCATCGACCAGACGATCGAGGACAGTTCCTTCGTCCAGACTCAGATCTTGACGGACAATGCACAGGGAGGACGGCTCGCCGCCGATGCGATCAATACGCTGCTCGACGGCAAGGGGGAAGTGCTCGTCATCACCCAGCCGCCCGGCTCCGCCGCGCAGGACGCCCGCACGACAGGTTTTGAGGAGGAACTGAAGAAATATCCCGGCATCGTCTATCTCGGCGCGCAATATCAAAGCGACGATCCCCAGAAGGCGGCGGAAATCGTGACCTCGACTCTTTCCGCCCATCCGAAGCTTGCGGGCCTCTTCTCGACAAACGATCAGGGCGCGATCGGAGCGTTGACCGGCCTCCGCCAGGCCGGCGCTCTGGGAAAGGTTAAGGTCGTCGCCTACGACGCGGCGAGCGCTGAGGTCAGCGCGCTCAAGAACGGCGCCATCCAAGCCCTGATCGCGCAAAATCCGAAGCAGGAGGGCGAGGTCGCCATGGAATCCGCGGCAAAGCTCATCAAGGGCGACAAGTTGGACAAGACGACGCTGACGGAGATCGTGACGATAAAGGCCGGCGACACTGCGACCGCCGACAAATACCAGTACAAGGGCGATTGCGACTGAACGCATGATGCAAGCCGCCAGGCGGCGGCAAGGCCGTAAGCTCGATCTTCGTTGAAAAGGCGGCGAGAGAGTCTTTCGATCTATAAACGTCCAGGCTCTCTCCCCGTTACAAACAACGAGGCGCACCTTGCCAAACCCGACAATCAAGGACGTAGCGCGTCTCGCCCGGGTGTCGACAGCGACGGTCTCGAACGTCATCAACGGGACGAGTTTCGTCAGCGCGCCGCTCAGGGCGCGGGTCCAAGAAGCTGTGGCGCAGCTGGGCTTCGCGCCGTCGAGAGTCGCTCAAGGGTTGCGGATGCAATCGACGCGATTGATAGGGATCGTCGTCGCCGACATTACCAACCCCTTCTTTTCGGAACTGGTGCGACGCATCGGCTCGATCGCCGATTCGCTGGGTTACAACGTTTTGCTCTGCGAAGCTGATCACGACCCAGCAAAAGAGCTGTCGGCGCTTCGCCTCTTGGCGGCGCATCGGGTCGAGGGCGTCATCCTGGCGCCGACCGGTCCGCCATCTATGTATTTCGAACCCCCCATTTCGAACTTCCCCCGCCCGATCGTCATGATCGACCGCGTGATCCCCGAGTTGCGCTTCGACGGAGTCTCCATCGACAATTGTCAGGCGGCTTTGGACGTGACGCGTCACATCTTGTCGCTCGGTCACGTCCGCGTCGCCGCGGTCGCCGGATGGGGGCACCTTTCCAACACGACGGAACGTCTTGATGGCTTCCGCGCCGCGTTAGCGGAGTTCGGGCTTGACCCGGCTGAAGCGCCGGTGATCTACGCGGACTTCCGGCAGGATCGGGCGCGAGAGCTGTCTCGCGATCTCTTGGTCGCGTCTCGACGTCCAACGGCCCTTTTCGTTTCAAACAACGAGATGGTGATTGGTGCCATGCAAGCCATAACGGAACTGGGCCTCGCATGTCCGTCTGACATCTCGTTAGCCGGCATCGACGATTTTCCTTGGGCGAGCGCGTTTGCACCGCGTCTGACTACGGCCCGACAGCCGATTGAGGCGCTGGCGGAACACGGCGTGCGGATTCTCCATGCGAGAATTCGCGGCGAGAGCGGCCCGCCGGAGCGCGTCATTCTCAAGGCGCGATTGATCGTCCGCGACTCTTGCGCTCCTCCCGAAGGCAATAGGGCCGCGTCGGCCTTGAAGTCGGAAAATGCGCGAGTTAAACGTTTAGCCAGCGCCCGCAAGAATGATAACGTCGCGGGCGCCGTTGAGTAAGCAATCGGAGAGCCTCTTCAGGAACCGAAGCTGATGCCAAATCCAGTACGGGTGCTTTTCGCCGGCGAATCCTGGATGACGCACAGCGTCCATACCAAGGGCTTCGATTCCT
>DATCEJ010000527.1:0-7668 GCA_036510135.1 Roseiarcus sp.
TTGGCGAGAAGCTTCGCGCCATCGGGTGTGTGAACCACCTCCGGATGGAACATGGTTGTGTAGTAGCGGCGCGCCTCGTCAGCGGCGACCGCGTAAGGCGCATTCTCCGACACCGCATAGACCCGGAAACCTTCAGGCAGGCGCGTGACGCGATCGCCATGGCTCATCCACACGGGATAGCGGCCGCCCGTTTCCCACACGCCGTCGAACAGGGCGCACGATTCCATAATCTCGACGTCAGCCCGGCCGAATTCGGCCGCGTGGCCGCCCTCGACCTTGCCGCCAAGCTGCTCGCATAAGGTCTGCTGGCCGTAGCAGATGGCGAGGATTGGAACGCCGCTTGCGAAAACTTCCGCCGGCGCACGCGGGCTCCCCGCTTCGGGAACCGACGCCGGGCCGCCGGACAGGATCACCGCCTTGGGCTTCAGCCGCGCGAAGGCTTCGCTCGCCTTCGAGAACGGGTGGATTTCGCAATAAACGCCCGCCTCGCGCACGCGCCGCGCGATCAGCTGCGTGACTTGCGAGCCGAAGTCGACGATGAGGACGAAGTCATGGGCCATGCCGCCTCATGTGGCGGAAGAGAACGGCAAGCGCAACCTGGCTTTCTCGCCAGCTCGCGCCCGCAAGCCGTCTAAAGCGCGGCAGCCGCCTCCTTGAGCCGCTTCGACATTTCGCCGCGAGCGCCGACCGTGAACGACCATCCCCGCGTGACCGCCGTATGTCCGCCGTCAACCACGATATCCTGGCCGTTGATGAACCCGGAGCCGTCGCTGGCGAGAAAGACCGCGGCCTGCGCGATGTCCTCGGGCATTCCCGCGCGAGGAATCGGCTGGACCTTGGCGAAGGCTTCTTTGACCACCCCCGCGACCCGGTCTGCCTTGGAGCCCTCCAGGCCAGCGTTTTTCCCAAAAATGCCGGTCACAATCGCGCCGGGCGAGATGCTGTTGATCCGGACGCCTTTCTCACCCAGTTCGGCTGCGGCCGAACGCGTCAACGCGCTCACCGCCCCCTTCGACGCGCTATAAATGTGGCCCGAAACCCCGCCGCGAAGGCCGGCCATGCTGCTGACGTTCACGATGCTGCGGACTGCTGCGCCAGCATTGCCGGCGCGGCATGCTTGATGCCAAGAAGGACGCCTTTGACGTTGACCGCCAGGACCTGATCGATGGTCGGCACATCGATTTCTGTGATGCTGATCATCGGCGATGGAATTCCGGCGTTGTTCACAAGGCAATCGAGACGACCGAACCATTCGAGTGTTCGATCGACCATCGCCTTGACGTCAGCCTCGTTGGCCACGTCCGCGCGGACGAAACGAACGCCAATTTGTTTCTCGAGCGCGCGGCCCTCCTCCTCACGGCGCCCGACAATCACGACCTCAGCCCCTTCCGAGACAAAGGCCCTGGCTATCCCTTCGCCGATGCCGCTCGTGCCGCCGGTCACGATTGCGATCTTCCCGTCCAACGCGCCCATGTCAGCCTCCGATTTGGGTTAAGCCTTGCCGCGAGCCCAGCCTCTTATGGCGTCGATGAGCGCCTGGAGCGATTCGATAAGCCGCCGCGCGCAAATTGTGTCCGCCAGGATATCGTCGGCCGTCACCGTCTTTCCCGTCAGCGAAATCGACACGAACGCTTCAGGGATGAGACGTGCGGCCATCGTGGACAGGATCTCACGCAAGGACGCCTGTGCGTGAAACGCCCGGGGCGCCGTGTTGATGAGCACGGTGGGCTTGCCGGCGAAAGTCTCGCTCGCGACCAGCCAGTCGAGCGCGTTCTTCAGCGCGCCCGGGAGCCCATGGGCATATTCCGGGGCGGCGATGACAAGCCCGTCGCTCGCATCGACGAGAGCGCGAAGCGTCTCGACCGGCTCGGGCTTCGGCTTGTCCTCAAGGTCATCGTCGGGATTGAACGGGGGCAGATTGGCGAGATCGCGGTACAGGAGAACTTTGACGCCTTCAGGCGCGAGCCGCGCCAGCGCCTCCAACGCGGCCGTGTTCGTTGACCCCCGGCGCAGGCTTCCGGAAATGGCGAGGATGCGGACGGGCTTGGTCGAGGACGCGAAATCGCTCATCGAGTCGCCGCCCTATTGTCGCGCACACTTGACGCGCCCGATGTTCAGTCCTCGTCGCCGGGCCAGACGATCGAACGCTGCATGATCTCGGCGTGCTCGAAAGGAGGGCGCACGGGAAAGATGCTTAAGGGCAAGCCGGTCTCGTTTGCTGCCTCAAGCCGCGCGTCTTCATAAGCGGCCTCCAGTGCCTCGCCGACCTGGAATTTCAGTCCCGGATTTTTTTGCAGCTGCCGCTCGGCGCGCCGTCGTTGCTCTCGGATGGTCAGGGTCCACGAACGGCTTCGCATGGACGGCTGATGGTCCCACTTGAGCAGATGGAGCATGAGGACGCGGAGTGCGCTCTCCAATTTGTCATATTGCTCCTCGCCCACGTCATCGATCTCGTCCGCTATTGCTGCGGCGTCGATTTCCGAGAGCCGGCCGGCGCGCAGAAGCTCGGCCTGATGGCGCGCCCAAGAATAAAGATCAGCCTTCTTCGCGGCGGGCCGCTTCGTTTCTTCACGGACCGCGCTCTGGACCATCGCTGTTTCCTTACGCCGCTCAGCTCAAAGCGATGTTGAGTGCGCTTTCCGGCAGCTCCTGGCCAAAGCAACGCTGGTAGAATTCGGCGACCAGAGCCCGCTCGAGTTCGTCGCACTTATTCAGGAAGGTCAGGCGGAAAGCGAAGCCGACGTCCTTGAAGATTTCCGCGTTCTCCGCCCAGGTGATGCAGGTGCGCGGGCTCATCACCGTCGACAAATCACCATTGACGAAGGCGTTACGCGTCAGATCGGCGACGCGAACCATCTTGTTGACGGTGTCGCGCCCGTCCTTGCGCGCCCGGTGCGCAGGCGACTTGGCGAGCACGATGTCGACTTCCTTGTCATGCGGCAGGTAGTTGAGCGTAGCGACGATCGACCAACGGTCCATCTGGCCCTGATTGATCTGCTGCGTGCCGTGATAGAGGCCGGATGTGTCGCCAAGCCCGACCGTATTGGCGGTCGCGAACAGGCGGAAACCCGGATGTGGCCGAATGACGCGGCGCTGATCGAGCAGGGTCAGGCGGCCTGAAATCTCCAGAACCCGCTGGATGACGAACATCACGTCGGGACGGCCCGCGTCATACTCATCGAAGCACAACGCGATATTGTTCTGGATCGCCCAGGGCAACATGCCGTCGCGAAACTCCGTTACCTGCTTGCCTTCCTTGAGCACGATCGCGTCCTTGCCGACGAGATCGATGCGGGAGACATGGCTGTCGAGGTTGATGCGGACGCAAGGCCAGTTTAGGCGCGCAGCGATCTGCTCGACGTGTGTCGACTTGCCCGTGCCGTGATAACCCGTAATCATCACTCGGCGGTTGAAGGCGAAGCCCGCCAGGATCGCGAGCGTCGTGTCCCGGTCGAAGAGATAGTCCGGATCGAGATCGGGAACGTGTTCGTCGCTCCCCGAATAGCCCGGGGCCTCCATATCGGAATCGATGCCGAACGCCTTGCGCACCGATACGCGCGTGTCAGGCAGACCGGGCGCCGGTTGGGATCCCACCATGGCTTGTACTGAATTCATAGGTCCTCCACGCCCTTCCGCAGCCAGAAGAGAGCGACGTTCTCATACTCGAATTCCGGGCGCGCGCAAAAAGCGAGCGCTCACAGCAACATCTTAATCGCCAGGATGGCGCGCCGTTCCACGGGCGCCGACCTGGCAGTTAGACGAGCTTATTGGCGCGCAGAAAATTGTAGGCCTGGATGATCTCGCGCAATCTCTCTTCCGACGAACGGTCGCCCCCGTTCGCGTCCGGATGATGGCGTTTGACCAATTCCTTGTATCGCGCCTTGATTTTCGTTGGAGTCGCGTCGCCGCCAAGTTCGAGCGCCAATAAGGCCTTGATCGCCAGAGCGTTATAGCGCGGCGACGGCTCGGTCTGCGGAGGCTTGCCTTTCGCTCCACGTCGGCGCGCCGCGCGGGCCTCGGCAAAAACGGATTCATCGACCGGCTGGCCCGCCTGCGCAGCTCGCGCGCCCATCTTCCAGGTTGGACGGTGGCCGACCGCGTCGGCTTGACGGAACTTCGCCAGCGAGGCGTCGTCCATGCCGCGAAAGTAGTCGTAAGAAGCGTTGTATTCCCGCACATGATCGCGGCAAAAGCTGAAATACTCGCCCTCGCGCTCACGGCCCTTCGGCGCGCGGAACACGCCTTCGGCCGAGCAGCCGGGAAAAGAACAAGGGGTCGTCGGCGCCTTTTCAGGCGCGCGCTCGGCCGGCTTGACCCGGATGCGGTCGAACAGACGAGAGTTCAAATCCATGCCATGACCTTTATGACCGCCGACGCCATCGGGCAAGCCCCCGAAACGCCCGACGCCAGCAAAAAGCCAGCAAATCGTGTGCCGATCGGGAATTCAGCGCCCAGTCCGGCGTAAGATATGTAGGGTCGCGATCTGCTTAACGGGAGTGCGCAAACCGTGATCATGCAACAGAGAATTGTCGCGCGTCTGACGGCGGGGCTCGATCCCATTCTTCTCGATGTCGTCGACGAGTCCGATCTTCACGCGGGACATGCGGGGGCACGCGAAGGCGGGGGCACGCATTACCGCGTCCGAGTGGTGTCCGCCAAGTTCGACGGTCGTAGCCGAGTCGAGCGGCACCGTCTCGTCTACGACCTTTTGACGGCGGAATTCGCCGATGGGCTGCACGCTCTCGCATTGGCCGCCAAGGCGCCAGGCGAGCCATGACGGCGAATCGGCTGCCCGATACGTTTGGGCCCTATGCCTTCACGCTTTTGCCTGCCGAAGCCGAAGCGGCCGCCGCTCGCTTAGGCCTGCGCACGGCGCTCAAAGGCGGCTTGCTCGCCAGCCACGTGGCGCCGCTCACCGCCTTCGTGCTGGTGATGGCTTTTGCGACCGTGCTGGCGCTGACTGGCCTCATCAGTCGCCGCGCCGGCGAGGCGACGATCCTCCTGGCGGCCGCCGCATTCATGATTCGGCGACTGGCCAGTCATTGGCGGATAAGCCGCGCGCGCAGCGACGGCCAAGCCGCGATCGGGCGCCTTCAATCGGTAAGCGCCGTGACGGCGACGTTCGGCGATGAAGCGCTCTCGTTCGACATGGACGGGCGCACGACGAACCTACTCTACGCGGATTGCGAACAGGCGGAAGACGCCGGCGGGCTCATCTACGTGTGGCCGCGGAACGGCGCGCCCATCGTGGCGCCAACTCGAGTTATGGCTGACGCTGAGGAGGCGGCGCGTCTCGTTTCCCACCTCTCGGCTCGGATCGGGAATGAACGGCCAGCAGCGCTCGCGGGATGATGCGTCGCTATTGCTGCGACGCCGCTGAGGACGCGGAATCGGGGGCCTCAGCCGGAGTTTCGGAGGAATTCCGGCGCGTCGGCGGGGTCGGCGGCGTGTGCAGCGACGCCAAATGCACGTCGTCGCGGTGCGGCGGCAGTGGCGATGCGGGAAGCTCGGCGGCAACCGGCGGAGGCGCAGGCTCCTGGCTCCCAAGATGCAGCCACTTTTGAACGTTCTTGGCGCCCCCGGTGACCCCGCCGAGCATCCCGGCTGGCGGGTTCGGCGCCGAGGCCGCGGCCTCGGTCGTCTGAGCCGGCTCCCCCGCCGGAGCCTCGACTGGCGCTGGCGCCACGCTTGCGACACGCTTCTTGTCCGCGTCGGCCACGGCGATTTTCACCGCCGCGGACACTGGCTTCGCCCGGTCGCCAAGAACGATCTCTTGCGGCCCGCTCGCCAGGGCCTCCGGGTCGCTTACGTCCTTGTAGCCGGTGAAAGCCGGATTTTGGCCGCCGTCGGCGTAGACCAGACGGATCGGCTTGACGCCGGTCGCGACAAGCTCGGCAACCTTGGTTTCGTCCTTTTCCTCTTTCTCGGCGACGAGCGCCTCAACGCTCTGATCGCGCTTGAGGGCGGGGCACGGTTCGCTGCCGGAAACCTGATCCTTCGTGGTCGCGTCGAAGACATAGTGTTTGCCACAGACCAGGACAGAGGGCTCGTTCTTGGTGACCTCGAAATGGTCGGAGCCATCTTTAAGGTTTTTCCAGAAATCGATGTTGGGATCGAGCCGGAACTTGGCCATGTTCTCGGCCGTCATGTGGAACGGATAGGACTGCAGCTGGATCTCGCGTTGGCCGCCCGCGAACGAGTCGCGCGCGATCGCGTAAATGTCGGCGACCTGATCGTCGGTCATCGAGAAGCAGCCGGCGGAGGAACAGACTCCGTGCACCATCACATTGCCGCCGGTGCGCTTATAGGCCCGGTCGTAGGCGTTGGGATAGCCGACGTTGAACGCGAGATAATAGTGGGAGTTCGGGTTCATCTGCCCTGGCGCAATCGAATAGAAGCCCTCCGGCACCTGCATGTCGCCTTCGCGCTTCTTCGGACCGAGCTGCCCCGACCATCTGCACATCGGATAGGTCTTGAGCAGCGCGTATTCGCCGTTCGACTTCATCTTCCAGATTTCGAGCTCAGCCTCCTTCTTGTAGGTCCGGATGACTGTCGGCGAGGAGGGCGTGGTGTCAAGCGCCTCCATCTTGGCAAGAACAGCGCCGGAAATCGGCTGCTGAGACCGCGCAGAGCTCTGATCGAGATAAGAATCGTCGCAGCCCGCGATCCACGCGCATGCCGCGACTGCTAAACTAACGGCGGTCCCGCGCCGGATGATGGAGTTCATCGATCTCCCCGCATTCGATCCGACCCTTAAGCGCGTGGGCCCCAAAAGTCTACCCGGCTATCAAATGCAGCCGTCCTTACTGACCCGTTAACGGATTGTCTTCCCAATCGAAATCGTAGGGCGGAATCAAAGCAATAGGGTTAAATTGCGGGCTCGCGACAATCACCAGCGGTCGGAAATCGGCGCGGAATCGAAGATCTCGGCGAGCCTCGCTCGAGTGGCCCTCGTCGTTCCTTCCGGAAGCGCAAGACGGGGGAAGAAACGCGCCTCGCGGATTTCCCAATCAGGTTTGCGCTCGCCCAAGACGCTGAAGTTTCGGACCACGTAAACGGCGATATGGTCGCGCTTCGACGTTTGAGTGTTGAAGAAAAGCCCATGCAGGACTGGCGGCCCTTCGAGCGCGACGCACGCCTCCTCCTCGAGTTCGCGTGCAACGGACTCGGCGCAAGTTTCTCCGACCTCCACTCCGCCGCCTGGAAAATGCCAGCCGGAAACATAGCCGTGCCTCACCAGCATGACTTCGTCGGCGGCGCTGATCACGATGCCCCGAACGCCAAGCGACATTGGCCGCGTGACCAGAAAGCCCCAGTGCAACACGCGGAGCCTCAGCCTTTCTCCAATCGATGCGGCCATATCGCGGTTACTCCCGACCCATCCAGGATTGTCTTTCCGTTCAAGCAATCTTATTTCCGTCCGGTCAATGGCTCGAGGCCTCCTCGCCTTGGCGGATCGCCGAGAAGGGCCTCAAGATGAGCTTCGTCGTTGCGCATATCACCGATCCGCATTTGAGCCCGGCGCCCATGCCGGGCTTCGCCGATTTGCGGCTCAAGCGCGTCATGGGGTTCATCAATTGGAAGCGCGGGCGCGAACGGCTCAACGACATGGGCCTCTTGAAGCGCCTGGTCGAGGATCTGCGCGCCCAGCGCCCCGATCACGTCGCG